>JAGOVR010000023.1 GCA_018060635.1 Bacteriovoracaceae bacterium | reverse complement strand
ATATGCCACAATGCCATTTTCAAAAAGTTTGTTTAAAAATTTATCAGTATCTTGTTTGGAAGAGCTTCCAACTTCGAAAGAAATCATAGTCCCCAGTCCTCCGACATAGGTGATTTTGTCTTTGCAGGAAGTAGTGGCTAAAACATTTAACCTAGAGAGAAATGTTTGCTCTAATTTTTTTATTTTTCCTTCTTGCCCAAAGAAATTTCCTTCCATCAAATATTTGAGAACTTTTTTTCCAGCTTTTAACGATGGAATAGCCGCTTGAAATGTTCCTGAGATAAGTCCAGCCTTGGGATTTAATTCTTCACTATAAAAAACACCACAAAGTTGTAAAGCTTTGCCGACGGTTACAATATCTACATATTTTTCTAAGGCAAAAGTTTGGAAAGCAAAAAGCTCTCCTGTTCGTCCAAAAGTTTGAACTTCATCTGACCAAATATACAAATTCTTTTTTTTGGCCCATTCAAAAACACCTTGGTAAAATTCTTTATCTCCATAGACAAAGCCACCTTCTCCTTGAACCAGCTCCATGACCATAGTGGAAAAAGTGTCAGGTTCTTTTGCCCAAATTTCATCTAAGGCTTTAAGTGTTTTGCTTAAAGAATTTTTTGGATCTTTATGGTCAAAGTGTGGAGCGTAGCGCACTTGTAAAAAAGTAGGCATTCCTTCTCTGAAATTAGCATTATCAGTGATATCTTGCATACCAATAGAGCGTCCCGCAAAACAATTTTTGAAGGCAATGACTCCATACTTAGGTGCCGTTTTTTGCCAAAGCATTTTAAGGGCCATATCTCCTGCAAAACTACCAGAACAGGCAAACCAAAAATGTTTTAATTTTGAATTTTTTACACTTTGAACAACACTATCTAAAAGTTCTAGAGAATCTTCATAGGGCATTAGGTTTCCTGCCATAAGAGTGTCTACTGTCGCCGATTCTAAGCAAGCTTTAATGAGAAGAGGATGAGAGTGGCCTAAAAGATTAATACCAATTCCTCCAATCAAATCATATTTTACAGATCCATCAATAATTTCAGTAAAAGGCCCATGACCTCTTCCAGAAGAAAGATAAGGATAAACTAAGGGTCGCCCTCTTAGCTTAGAAAATTTTGCAACTTTATCCTGTAAGAGTTGTTTTTTTTCTTCGCTTTCAGCGGGTTTTAACTTATCAAATTTTTGTTGTTCGATTAAGATAGAGGAAAAAAGTTGATCTATTTCGGATTCAATTTTTGGGTTGCTTGCACCAAGTGTCATACGTTAACCTTTTTTAAATATTAAGTTATAAATCAGGATTTAGACCATGAAAGAAGATAGCACAACAGAAGCTCTAAAGTCATTAGAGCAGATTTACTTAAAAAAAGATTATAGCCAAGTAGAAAAAGATTTAATTTCTTTGCAGAAAGAAATAGATCCAAGTCTTTTTCATTATAATTTAGGCACTATCTATTTTAAAAAAGAAAATTTACCATTAGCACGTTATCACTTAGAAAAAGCTTGGTCACTGGGATTTAGAGACCATCGTCTTTCGCATAACTTAAAAGCCACAAAAGAAGCACTGAGCGTTGAAGAAGAATCTAGCGTTTCTTATGATGTTCTTCTTTTGAAAACACAGGAAGCACCATGGGAATTCTTTTATTTATTAAGTAGCATTGTTATTTTATTTTTTTTACTTATTTTGAGATTTAGAAAAATGAAAATTAAATTTCTGTTAACGGTTGCTGTTTTGTTAGCGTTTTCTCCTCTGATTTTTAAATTCATTATAAGTAAAAAATATGAGGTGGGGATTGCTCTGGAGAAAGTAAATGTTTATGAAGGAGCTTCGGCACTTTTCCCTATAAACGGGACCTTACCTTTAGGAACTAAGATTATGTATAAGAAAGGTTCAGATTGGTCTTTTATTTGTTATCCCAAGTCTTTTGCAGGCTGGATCAAAAAAGAAAATGGGATATTTCCCCTATAGAGCTATTGTCTAAGATGGTAATACAGAGTAAATTCCTTGAATGCAAAAATTAGCAGGCTTTTTTTTATTAGGGGTTCTTTTTTTAAGTGCGTGTAGCTCATCTAGTAAAAAAGAAAAAACAGAAGCAGAAGTTCTTTTTAATCAAGCAGAGCGTTTGATTAAAAGAAAAAGTTATCTTCAAGCCTCAGAAAAACTTTCTACACTGAGAACAGAGCATCCTTATAGTTTTTATGCAACCCCAGCACAGTTATTACAAGCGGATGTGCTTTTTTTACAAAAAAATTATGTAGAATCAGCCTCAGCTTATTTGCTTTTCAAAGATTTTCATCCTCGCCATGCTAAAGCTCCTTATGTTGTTTGGAAGATTGCGGAATCTTATCGGAATCAAATTCCTACTACTTTTGATCGAGACTTATCTGTGGCCAATGAAGCAATTAAGCACTATCAAGAAATTTTAATTAATTATCCTAATTCAGAGTATGTTGAACCCTCAAAAAAAATGATTGATTCAGCTCAAAAGTTGTTTAAGAAAAAAGAGCAGTATATTGCTGATTTTTATTTCAAAACAAAGGAATATCAAGCAGCTAGAGAGCGCTATTTGCTTCTTTTGACAATGCTAGAGATGGAGGCTGATAAGCTTATTTCAGCTCATGCCATGAATAGAATTATAGAGAGTTCTTATAAAATGAAAGACTTTTCTGCCTGCGCCTTGTATGCTGAGCAGTATAAGGATTTTTTGGATTCCTACATAAAAGATAGGGGAAATGAATGTCAAAAACTAGCACAACTGGCGGAGTCATCTTAAAAGGCTTGTCTCTTAGAAATCTTCTCAAAAGAGGGGAAGATTATTACAAAAAAAATGATTATAAAAACGCCTTAGAAATATTTAAAGCAGTGATAGAGGAAGATGCTCACTGTGCTGAAGCTTTTTTCTATATGGCCAATATTTTTCATATTCGTGGTGAGATTGGAAAAGCAGTAAAATCTTTTCATAAAGTCTTAGAAATAGAGCCTGATCATACAGAAGCCGCTATAAGTCTTTCCGTTATTCTCAATGATATTGGTAAATATGATTCAGCTAGAGATATTTTTGAAAAAACTAACGAGCAAGTTAAGTCTCATTCAGGTGAAATTCAAGATACCCATCTTAATAAGAAGTTTGCTTTAAAACATTATGAATTAGCAGAGTCTTATGTTTCGTACTGTCGCTATGATGAAGCTATATTTGAATATAAAAAAGCTATTGGATTAGATCCTCAAAATTTTGAAGTAAGAATAAATCTTGCCAAGGTTTATGCGCGGAAAGGATTTATTTTAAAAGGCATTGAAGAATTGAGACGACTACGCAATGAAGAGCCGTCGCATCTTCCTGCTCGTTTAGCTTTAGGACTTATGTATTACAGCAGTGGTTCTATTTTAGAGGCGCAAACAGAGTGGGAAAAAGTTCTAGATAGAGATGCTAATAATTCAGAGGCATTGATGTACTTACAACTTTCTAGGTCTGCCAAAGAGACCAATTTAAACTTAATATAGATTACTTTTTTTATGCTTGAGGGCGATTAACACGAGGAGTTTTCTTGCGTGAAGCAGGTTCGTGATATTCTTTTTGCATAATCATTTGTTTAAGTTGACCATAGATTTCTTGCTTCACTTGAAATTTGGGATTTTGTAAAACAATTTGGCGTGCAATACGATTTTGAGTATTGATTATAATCGGCGCCTTCATATTAATGGATATTTCAGCAGTATTTTTAGGGATAGTGACAATGGCGTAAATTTCACAATTTTCAATGTTAGAAAGTTGCAGACTTGCTGTTTCTGTCGGTGAAATTTCTACTTGGTAAGTAGGCTCAAAAATTTTAGGCTCAAGAATAGGAAATGCAATATTTTCATTATCAACAGATTGTAGCCACAGGATAAGATTTTTATCATTAGGATCAACAATAAAGAATTTTTTTAAAGAATCAAATCCTAGAATTCCTTGAGGAAAGTGGATAACATCTTCATCTTTTACTGAAACTTCTCCAAAGCGAGATGTTTTTATTTGCACATCTTCCTCCCAAAAAACAAAAACCACAGAATATTAACCGAGTGTAGCAGGCCACTATGATGCAAGCAAGAAAAAATATATTAGGTATTAAATATTTGAAAAATAGAAAATTATATAAATAAAAAACTAAAATTTAATCTTGGTCAGATTCAATCTCATCTTCAAAAGAAATATCATTTGGATGACTTTTAGAAGCCTCAACATTTTCTTGTTGAATGGAGTGATAAACTTCTTCTCGGTGTATTTTGGTTTCTTTAGGGGCTTGGATTCCCAAACGAACTTGTTTGCCTTTGATTTGCACCACAGTAATTTTAATGTGGTCATCAATAGCGATACTTTCTCCTAGCTTCCTTGTTAAAACAAGCATAGTTCATCCTCAACTAATCTTGCCGAATTCCTTGTCGGTTAAAATAACCAGCCATTCATATGGCCTATCAGTATAAAACGCAAGGAAAATAAAGTTATTTGGAACGTTTTAAGGCCTACTTAATCTCTTTTTTCATGATTTTTTCAGCCAAAGAATCCAAATTGATATGATAAGTGCCCTCTTTTATTTGTTTTTTTATAATGTTTAACTTTTTATTTAGTGGTAACTCTATGATTTTACAAGAATTTTTAGGAGATGAAGGTCTATTTTGTTTATCACTACAATTTAAAAGTTTAGATTGTTTCATAAAACACTCCTGCAATGTGTTTTTTTGCAAAGAAAGCAAATTATGGATTACATTATAGCATATATTTTTAGTTTAAAGAGAGAATAATATGACAGGTAGTGTTAAAAATTTTGAAGAGCAACTAAATAAATTAGAAGAAATAGTAGGGGAGCTCGAATCAGGGAATCTTTCACTCGATGAGAGTTTAAAAAAATTTGAAAAAGGTATGGAGCTCTATAAAGGATGTAAACAAGTTCTAGATTCTGCAGAAAAAAAAATAAAAGTTCTAACAGAAAGTTTGTTAGAAAAAGATTTAGAGGTTCAGTCTAAAGCTTACACAGCAAAAATTCAGGAAGAATAAAAATCATGAAATGTCAGTTCATATTATTTGTATTGCTAATATTAATAGGGTGCTCTCACTCTACTTCTAGGCAATCACAAAGTGAGCCGCAAGAAATGACAGAGAATCGAAATGATTTAGAGAATGTAGAAGTAACGGAAAATAGTAGTGTCGTCGCACCTTCAGTAGATATAAACGAAAAGATAGAAAATAAAGACCCAAAGATAGCTGTTATTTTACTACCAGCTCTTTATCATAGTTTAAGTTATATCGGAGTTTTGAAAAGTTTTGAAGAAAAGAAAATTACTATATTAAAAATTGGCGGAGCAGAGTTAGGTTTTTTGATTGCGGAGGCTTATGCTAGAACAGCGAAAGCTAATTTAGTTGAGTGGTACTTCTATCAATGGATGTCGGACTTGGAAAAAAGTGACAAGCCTTTCTCCAAGTCTTGGAATAAAAAAACGGTAGAAAAGTTTTCAACAATTTTTTCTAAATTAGATAAGAAGGATTTTTTTCTAGGAGCTAACGAAACGATAGAGCAAGGGTTAAATGATGAAAAAGAGATAACATCTTGGGATCATTATTTAGAGGGTTTTGACAAAGTAGTTGTCTTAAATGCACTTAATGTGCCCTTAAAATTTCAGCAACCTACCCAAAAAAAATTAGAAGAAAAATATAAACGTCTTCAAAAAAAATATCAGATAAAAAATTCACCAAATTTTTTATTTTTTAATATAAAGTTAACTAATATCCCATTAGATTCTTTACAAGAAGCTACACAGATTATTCGCCAAGGTGAAGAGCAAGGGAAAAAAATTGCTCAGCAATTAAGTTTACTTATTAAAGATTGGAATTTAAGGAGTACTTATTAAATCAATTTTAAAATTAATCATAGGTATATTTTCAGCACTTGTTATTTTAACCGCAGTTTTTGGTTCATTATTTTATTTTATTTCTTTTGACTTACCAAAGATAAAAAATTTATCGGATTATCGACCTTCTATAGCATCAAAAATTCTTGCAGAAGATGGTAGGCTTATTGCGGAAGTTGGAGATGAGAAAAGAAGTATTGTGGAGTTTAAAGACATTCCTTTACAAATTATTCAATCATTTTTAGCCGCAGAAGATGATTCTTTTTATGAACATAAAGGAATAAATATTAAGGCCTTACTAAGGGCATTGGTTGCAGACCTTAAAGCTATGAAAATTGTTCAAGGAGGAAGCACCATTACTCAGCAACTAGCCAAGACACTTTTATTAACGAGAGAAAAATCTTTTATTAGAAAGATAAAAGATTTTTTATTAGCGATCGAGTTGGAGAAAAAATTTAATAAAGATGAAATCCTTTTTCTTTATTTAAATCAAGTTTACTTGGGAGCAGGATATTATGGAATTAAAACTGCATTTAAAGGATATTTTGATAAAGAATTAACTTCTGCTTCAGTAGGAGAGAGTGCGCTCATGGCTGGACTCTTAGTGGCTCCCAGCCGTTATTCACCTATTCTCAATCCTCCTGCGGCTAAAAAAAGACAAGAATATGTTTTAAAGAGAATGTTAGAAACAAGAAAAATTACAAAAGAAGAATATGACAAAGCACGCAAAGAAAAAGTTAAAATTATTAGTAGAAAGAAAAATAGCTATGGGATTTATTTTACAGAGTGGGTTCGGAATAGAGTTATGGAAGTAGTAGGAGAAGAGAAGTTTAATAAAGAGGGCGTTGAGGTTACAACAACGCTAAATGTTGAATTACAAAAGATTGCTGAAAAAAGCCTTATTGCAGGATTGAGAGATTTAGATAAAAAACATGGATTTGTAGGAGTAACAAAAACGTTAAAAGAATCAGAGGAGATAGAAAAGTTTTTTTCAAAAACAAGAGAAAGTATTTTTAAAGAAGCTTCCACTTTTTTTTACTTAACACCAGAAGGAGAGCAAATTTGGGAAATCCCCTTTGAAATGAAGAGCTTAAATAAAATTTTAGATTATCATGTTAAAGAAAATAAAAAATATAATTCAGAGCATTTTGAATCAGGGATTTTTTCTGAGGATACACTTTTAAAATTTTTAAAAGCGAATGATTTGCATGAAGCTCTAGTGACTCGGGTTGATGATCTTTTTCAATTGGTTTATGTTTCGATCGCAGGAGTAAAGGGAGTGATTCCTTTAGAAGGTTTTAAATGGGCCCATCCTAGGCAAATTAGTGGCTCAGAAGATTTGCCTCCTCCAGCAGGAGTTGTACAACCATCCCAAATTTTAAAAGTAGGCGATGTTATTCAGGTAAAAATTTTAAAATTAGCGGCATCTGCTTGGGATCAAGCAGGCAAAAATAAATTAAAATTTAATGATCAAAAAATAATATCTGCTATCAAAAAACAAAAGTTTATACTTTGTGCTTTAGAGCAAGAGCCTGTAGTTCAAGGAGCTTTAGTTGCACTAGAAGCACAGACAGGAAAAATTTTAGCTTTAGTGGGTGGAAGTAACTTTGAGAAGTCTCAGTTTAATCGAGCTACACAAGCGCGCAGACAACCTGGATCTGCTTATAAACCACTTATTTATGCGGCAGGATTAGAACGTAATTATCATCCAGCGAGTATCCTTATAGATACCCCTCAAGCTTTAGCTGGTACAGATGAAGGACTAAGCTGGAAGCCTAGAAATTACGATGGAGAGTACAAGGGGCCTATTACGTATCGGCAAGCTTTAGAAGAAAGTCGTAATATTCCGACTATAAAATTGGCAGAAACATTAGGTGTTTCTACACTTAAAGAGATTACTGAAAGATTTGGTATTACAGAAAAGCTTCCTAATAACTTAAGTATTGCTTTGGGTTCTTTTGGTGTAACTCCTTTAGAATTAACAGCGGCGTATGCTATTTTTGCTAATGGAGGGAAAAGGATTCCTCCACAAGCTATTATGTCCATTAAAGATCAAAAAGGAAAAATGTATAGTGTTCCAGAATTGATGGGGAAAAATTTATTAGCTCCTGATCAAGTTTATGATCCAAAGAATGCTTTTATTATGAGCAATTTACTTAAAGGAGTTGTTCAGAGGGGAACTGCTACAGCCGCAAGATCTTTGAGTTCTTTTATTGGTGGCAAAACAGGAACAACTAATGATTTTGTGGATGCTTGGTTCGTAGGATTTTCTCCTCATGTTGTTGTAGGAGTGTGGGTTGGTTTTGATGATAATAAAACCTTAGGTTATGGAGAGACGGGTGGTAAAACAGCTCTTCCTATTTGGATGAATTTTATGGCAGAAGCTCTTAAAAAATATCCCCAAAGCGATTTTGTAATTCCTGAAGGAGTCGTACAAATAATGATCAACCGTGGAACAGGTAAACCAATTGTGGGTCATGCAGGAGCACAGAGCTATCTAGAATCTTTTGTGCAAGGAACTGAACCTGGTAAAGGTGATATTGCTAATCCACAGAACGTAGAGATTTATGACGATGAGTATTATAATAATCTTTAAAAATTAAATTATTTTTTTATTTCAAAATAGAAATATTTCATTTCCTTTTTTTTAAAAGAGATGTCTTGTCATAAAAAATGACAGAATATTTATTTTTTAATAAGGAGGATCTTTGAGTTATTTAAATCCTTTAAAAATAGAAAGTAGTATCTACATTATTCGTAGTCAAAAAGTTATGATGGATTCAGACTTAGCTTCTCTTTACGGAGTTTCTACGAAAGTTTTAAATCAAGCCATTAAGCGTAATCATAAGCGTTTCCCTCTTGATTTTATGTTTAAAATTAATGCAAAAGAGTATACAAACTTGAGGTCACAATTTGTGACCTCAAGTTTGCAGCATGGTGGTCGCAGGAATTTACCTTATGCTTTTACTGAAAATGGAATTGCCATGCTTTCTTCTGTTTTAAGTAGTGAAAGAGCTATTCAAGTTAATATTACAATTATAAGAGTTTTTACTAAGCTTAGAAAATTATTGAGAGCTAATGAAAGTATTGCAGATAAAGTTCAGAAAATTAAAAAAGTAACATTAAATAATTTCCAAATTATTTTTGATAAATTAGATGAAGTTCAAGAAGAAATTTATGTTTTGAAACGTAATACCCCACCACTTTGTCCTAAAAGAAAAAAGATAGGATTAATCAGAGATAAAAAATAATTAATGTTGGCAATGAGTTGAGTAAGCACTCGCATTCAATAAATTCTCTAACTCACTGGTATTAGAAATTTTAATTTTAAGCATCCAAGCTTTGTAAGCATCTTTATTGCATAGTTCTGGAGAAGAAATAATTTCATCATTTCTTTCAATAACTTCACCAGACAGAGGAGCATATATGTCGCTTACAGATTTAATAGACTCAACCACACCTAAAGATTTTCCTTTAGTAATGAGGGAGCCTTTTTCGGGAAGTTCGACAAAAACAATGTCTCCAAGGGCACTCTGAGCAAAATCTGTAATACCTATGGTGGCAGTATTTCCATCAATAGAAATCCACTCATGCTCTACAGTATATTTTAAATTTTCTGGCGTGTTCATTTATGCCCTCCTTTGACAAATGCTGTTTTTTGTAAAATTGCTGGATATTTTTGTCCTCGTATATTAATAAAGAATTTTTCATCGTTAGGAAAGCTATCTTTTTCAATATGGGCTAAAGCGATTCCTTTTTCTATTACAACAGAAAGAGTTCCGGAAGTTACCTTCCCAATAGTTAACCCCTGACTATTTTCGACCATATAGCCATCACGAGGGATTCCTTTTTCTAGTGAAAGTTTTACTAATTGATATTTGGGATGATATTTTTCTAGTGCAGATTTTCCTAAAAATTTTTCTTTTTGTAATTTCACGGTCCATTTAAGAGCGCTGTCTAAGGGTGTTACTTCGTCATGAATCTCATGGCCATACAGGGGATAGCAAACTTCTGTACGTAATAAATCACGAGCGGCTAAACCACAAGGGCGAACTCCTAATTTAAGAAATAAATCCCATATTTTTTTTATGACATTATGACTGGAAAATATTTCAAAACCATCTTCTCCAGTATAGCCCGTACGAGCAAGAGTGACATTTTGCTTCTCCCACATTGTTTCCGCTACCTCATAATAAGCTAGCGTTTTAATGTCTTCAAATCCAACGTCTAGCATAATTTTTTCAGCTAGCGGACCTTGTAAGGCAAGTAGAGAGGTTTCTTCTGACTTATTAGAAAGAGAACAATTGAAATTCTTAACGTGACTTTGAAACCAATTCCAATCTTTCTCAATATTGCTGGCATTGACACAAATAAGAAATCGTTTGCTATTTATTTTATAAACAATCAAGTCATCAATGACAGTTCCATTTTCACGACATAGAGGAGAGTAGATAGCTTTTTTTTCAGGCGCTGAGGTAATGTCATTTGTAACCATAAAATCAATAAAATTTTGAGCTTCTTCTCCTTCTATCCAAAACTCCCCCATATGACTTACATCAAATACACCACAGTTTTTTCTTACAGCTAAAGCTTCTTCTTTTACGGAAGTATATTGCACAGGCATTTCCCATCCAGCAAAAGGAACCATTCGCGCTTTAAGAGCTAAGTGTTCTGAGTGGAGAGAGGTGTGTTTGAGTTCAGTCATTTTAAATCCTTCTGGTAAAAGGTAGTTGCAATTAAATTTTGAGTGAGAGAAAGAATAGTAAGAGGGCCTACTCCTCCAGGAACGGGTGAGATGGATGAGACTTTTTCTAGAACATTATCAAAATCGATATCACCACAGAGCTTCCCTGTGGTATCACGATTAATACCTACATCAATTAAGATGGGTTTATTAGTCCCGATATAATCACTATTCAAAAAACGTGGCTTTCCGACGGCAGAAATAATAATGTCAGCATGTTGAGTAAAAAACTTCAGATTAGAAGTAGCTGAGTGGCAAAGTGTAACAGTAGCATTAGCATTACTGAGGAGCAACATCATTGGTTTTCCTACAATCAAGCTCCTGCCAATGACGACAATATTTTTTCCTTCGACAGGGATAGCGTAGTATTTTAGTAAACTCATAACTCCTTGAGGAGTACAAGGCTTTGAGTAAAAACTATGCGAATTATTACTATAGAGATGACCGATATTTTGAAAATGAAAACCATCAACATCTTTCTCAGGTTTAATAAGGTCATGTAATTCTAGATCAGCTAATTGTTTAGGAACAGGAAGTTGGATAAGACATCCGTGAATGTTCGTATCATTGTTTATTTTTTTTAGAACTTCTAAAAAATCCCTAGGGTTAATGTTTTCAGATAATTTAATAATTTCACAATCAGCACCTACTTGCTCACAGAATTTTTTTTTATTTTCAGTATAAATAAGGCTGGCAGGGTGGTTTCCTACTAAAATTACTTTAAGGGTTGGAGTCACTCCTTGAGCTAAAGCTTTCGCACACTCTTTTTTTAGATCTTCTATTTTCTGGTCTATAAGAGGTTTTGCTAATAAAATTTTTGGTGCCATTTGATGTTCTCGATATTTTTTTCAAAAAATATCCTACTCTTTTTAATCAGGCCATGGTTTAAACTGCTCATGAGTATATTTTTGTTTTATTTAGGCTTAGGGCTTCAACTTTTTGGAATGGCAGCAGTGGGTTTATGCTTATTTGCAGGAATTCAGAAAGGAGATTACTCCAAAACAGAATTATTACAATTTGTGCTAGGAGCAAGCCTTTTTTATCTAGGTACGTTCTTTAAAAAACGTCATCGTTAGCTCTATGTCATAAGCAGTAGACTCTCATGGTAAACGACGCTACCATTAAGTATGATTATTTTAGGTATTGATCCTGGTTCTAGAACGACAGGTTATGGATTGTTGCAATTTGAAAAAAGAGAAATAAAGTATCTCACATCTGGTGTTCTTATCTTTGAACAGGAAAAAAATTTTTTGTTAAGACTCCCTCAAATGAGGGAACAAATGGATGTACTGGTTAAAACCTACAATCCTCATGTCGCAGTTTTTGAATCTCTTATCTATGTAAAAGGAACAACTTCTATTTTAAAATTAGCTCAAACCCGAGGGGCCATGATTGCTTCTCTGCCTAAAGAGATAGAGGTTGTAGAATATTCTCCTAATTTAGTGAAATCTGCTACAGTGGGACACGGTCATGCGGATAAAGAGTCGATCCAAAAATTTTTAAAAATGGTTTTAGGGAAGAGTTTACCTGAAAATTTTAAAACAAATGATGAAAGTGATGCTCTCGCTATTGCTTTTTGTCATATTTTACAAAAAGGAAATGGCTCTTTAGGAGCTAAAAAAAGTGGAAGTTTAGCTCAAGCGGTAAGCCATAAAGTGAAGGAGTTGTGATGATTGGTTATTTAAAAGGTGAAATTCTTTTTAGTGATGGTTCAGAAGTTTTACTTTTAACATCCCAAGGAATTGGATATCAGATGAAGCATTCATCTATTTTAGCCGAAGGAACTCAAGCAGAATTTTTTATCTCCCATGTTTTTAAAGAAACATCTCAAGAACTTTATGCTTTTACTAAATTACAAGATAAAAAAATATTTGAATTATTACTTTCTGTGAGTGGTGTTGGCCCCAAATCAGCTCATTCTCTTGTTTCTACTTTGGGAGGAAAGGGCGTATGTGACGCTATTTTATTAGAAAATAAAAAAGTCTTACGAGCCGCTCCTGGTATTGGAGCTAAAACAGTAGAGCAAATCATTTTAGATTTAAGCAGTAAGATTCAGAAGATGGATTTATATTCTAATCTTAAAGCAGTTAAAGTTTCTTCTGATGGTCCACAGACGCAGGTAGGTGGAGAGCATAATTTATCCATCGATATTATGTCTGAAACACTTATGGCTTGTCGGGAACTAGGCTTTAAAGATACACAAGTGCTTCCTTTACTTCAGCATATTTTAACAGAAGAAAAAGTGGAGAAGGCTGAAGATCTTATGCAGAAAGTTTTAAGAAGGATGTAATATGCAAAAAATAACACGTCTATCAGAAGGTAGTCTGCCTGCAGGAGATGGGGAAGAATTTCATCATGATGCTAGACTAAGGCCGCAAAATTTTAGTGAATACATAGGACAAAAACGTACGGTGAACAATATTGAGTTAATGGTAGCTTCTGCCATTAAGAGAAAAAGTGCGATGGATCATGTTCTTTTATCAGGTCCTCCTGGTCTTGGAAAAACTTCCTTAGCTATGCTTATTGCGCAAGTAGTAGGCTCTCAGCTTCACGTTATTTCTGGTCCAGCTTTAGAAAAAAAAGGCGATCTCGCCGCTATCCTTACCAATATTGCTCCTCGTGATGTGCTTTTTATTGATGAGATTCATAGGTTACATATTTCTATTGAAGAAATTTTATATTCGGCAATGGAAGATTTTCGTCTGGACATTGTTATGGGGCAGGGAGTTTCTGCACGTACTATGCAAATTAATTTAGTTCCTTTCACTTTGATTGGAGCAACAACGAGAGCAGGACTTTTATCTAATCCTTTAAGGGATCGTTTTACTGCTCATCTCACTTTTGATTACTATGGAACTGGGGAATTAGCGCAAATTATTGGGAATAATGTGAAAAAAATTGGACTAGAGTTAAAAGATGAAGCTAGAGAAATGATAGCACTTAGAGCACGTGGCACTCCTCGTATCGCCAATAGAATTTTAAGAAGAGTGCGAGATTATTCTTTGGTTCATAATCGTTTTCCTGTGACAGTTTCAGATGTAGAAGAGTCTCTTAAGCTTTTAGATATTGATGAACTAGGATTGGATACGATGGATCGTAAAATTTTAAAAGTGATGCAAGATTATTACGCAGGAGGACCTGTGGGTATTGAAGCTTTATGTGCAACTCTTGGGGAAGATCGTCATACAGTGGAAGATGTTTATGAACCCTATTTATTAAAAGAAGGGTTTCTTTTGCGTACACCTAGAGGACGTGTTCTTTCAGATAAAGCTAAAAATCACTTGGGGCAAAACTAGGATAAGTTCTTGCCATGCATTAAGCTCCATGATAGGGATTAATAAAAATTTTATTAGGAAAATATGTTAAGACAAAGAACTATTGCGAAAGCCATTAAGGTTACGGGAATTGGACTTCATTCAGGTAAGAAAGTAACTCTGGCCCTTTATCCTGCAGGAGCAGATACAGGTATTTGTTTTCGTCGCGTGGATATCCCGACAGCTCCTCTTTTAAGGGCCCATGCTCATCAGGTGGGGGCAACAGAAAATAATACAACGTTAGGTGATGGTGTGGAGGCTATTCATACGGTAGAGCATATTCTTTCTGCTTTTTATGGACTAGGTATTAATAATATTCTTTGCGAGATAGATGGCCCAGAAATTCCTATTATGGATGGTTCTAGTGGCTCTTTTGTTTTTATGTTAAAAGAAGCAGGTATCTCTAGCTTAAATCAATCAAAAAACTTTCTAGTTATTTTAGAAAAAGTTAGAGTTGAGGATGGAGACAAATGGGCACAAATTGAGCCGTCTTCCAAACTTATTATTGATTCCACTATTGTTTTTCCTCATCCGCAGATTAAATCGCAAAGAGAAGTTTTTGAATTTTCATGTGAAAATTTTATTAGAGAAATTTCTCGTGCTAGAACTTTTGGGATGTTAAAAGATGTAGATAGCTTAAAGAAAAAAGGACTTATCCAAGGTGCTTCACTAGATAATGCTATTGGCTTGGATGATTTTTCTGTCATTAATCCAGAAGGATTGCGTTTTAAAAATGAATTTGTTCGTCATAAAATTTTAGATACTTTAGGAGATATTAGTCTCTTAGGATATGAAGTAGCTGGGAAAATTACTACCTACAAATCAGGACATAATCTGCATAATAAGCTTTGTCGTAAAATTTTAGAAACCCCTTCTTCTTTCGAGGTTGTTTCAGCGGCAGTTCTAGCTCCAGAAATAAAATCAAGCTTTGAATTACCTATGGCGATCATGGTAAATTAAGATTTCTCTTACTTTGAAATTAAGATAAGGAATTTTTTATGAAGAAATCCCGTTTTTTTTGGCAAACATATAAAGAAACTCCTAGTGATGCAGAAACAATATCGCATCAACTTCTTTTGCGTGCAGGACTTATTTTTAAAGAAGGGCAGGGGCTTTATGCATTTTTACCAATGGGACTTCGAGTTCTTAAAAAAATAGAACAGATCACTAGAGAAGAGATGAACAAAGCCCATTGCCAAGAATTGCAAGTTCCCGTAGTTACTCCTTCTGAACTTTGGAAGGAGACAGGTCGTTTTGAAAGTATGAAGGATCTGATGTTAAAAGCTCAAGATAGAGGAGAGCGAGAAGTTTGTATTAGTCCTACTAATGAAGAAGCCGTTGTAGATATTTTTCGTAAAACAGTGAACTCTTATCGTGATTTACCACTTAATCTTTATCAAATTAACACTAAGTTTCGAGATGAAATCAGACCTCGTTTTGGTTTGATGCGAGCTAGAGAATTTCTCATGAAAGATGGGTATAGTTTTCACTTGTCTAAAGAATGTTTGGATAAAGAATATCAAAATATGTTTTCAGCTTACAGTGCTGTTTTTAAGAGAGCAGGATTAGAATTTATTGCGGTAGAGGCTGACGGTGGGGCCATTGCAGGTGGTGGGGCTCGTACCCATGAATTTCAAGTTATTGCAGATTCAGGAGAAGATTTCATTGTTCAATGTACGGGATGTGGTTATGCGGCGAATGTGGAGCGTGCAGAAACTAAGCGTACTGAGCTTGCATTTAAAAAAAATCAAGAAGATCTTAAAAAAGTAGAAACAAAAAATATGCCTACTATTGTAGCCGTGAGTGAATTTTTAGGGCTACCACAATACCAATGTTTAAAGGCGTTGATTTACACAGCTCTTTGGGGGAATAAAGAAAAACATTTCC
>JAGOVR010000122.1 GCA_018060635.1 Bacteriovoracaceae bacterium | reverse complement strand
TCTTTTTTCCAACTCTCCCGCATAAGGCCTCGCCCCTTGAATCGCTGACTGAGCACGAGCAAGTTTCGCCGCTGAAACGAGCTTCATGGCACTCGTAATCTTATGCGTTCCCTTGGTACTTTTAATTTTCTTTTTAAGATCTTTTACGCCAGCCATATTTACTCGTATTTGTTTGTTTGTAAAAAGACACTAATTGTTTCTCTTAATTTTTTCTCTGTCTCTGCTTCTAATTTTTCTGTCTGCTTTAAAACATCATAAACATCACGAGCGCGAGTTTTGATAAAATTAATGAGGTCTCCTTCAGCTTGGCGAACTTTTTTTGTAGGTACTTTATCAAAGTAACCTTGAGTTCCTGCAAAAACGCTGATGACCTGATCTGCCATATCTAGTGGAGTATATTGATTTTGCTTAAGCAGTTCTACCAGTCTTTCTCCACGGCCTAATTGCTTACGAGTCGCTTCATCCAAATCTGAACCAAATTGTGAAAAAGCCGCAAGCTCTCTATATTGAGCAAGATCCAAACGCAAAGTTCCTGCTACTTTTTTCATAGCTTTAGTTTGTGCGGCTCCACCCACCCGAGAAACCGAAAGACCCACGTTCACTGCAGGTCGAACGCCTGAGTGAAATAAATCTGTTTCCAAATAAATTTGACCATCTGTAATTGAAATCACGTTAGTCGGAATATAAGCAGACACGTCACCTTCTTGAGTTTCGATAATGGGAAGTGCGGTCAGAGAACCTGATTTTTTTGCAGGACTTAACTTACAAGCACGCTCTAATAAACGAGAGTGTAGATAAAAAATATCTCCAGGGAATGCTTCCCTTCCTGGAGGTCGTCTTAAAAGAAGTGAAAGTTGACGATAAGCCTGAGCTTGTTTTGTAAGATCATCATAAACAATCAATGCGTGACCACCGTTATCACGATAATATTCTGCCATAGTACAGCCCGAGTAAGGGGCAATAAATTGGAGTGGTGCTGTTTCTGAAGCTGTCGCTGAAACGATAATAGTGTAATCAATTGCTCCCGCTTCTTTTAATTTTTGATAGACTTGCGCTACTGTGGATTGTTTTTGTCCAATGGCCACGTAAACGCAAATAACATTTTTACCTTTCTGATTAATAATAGTGTCAATTGCAATAGCTGTTTTTCCTGTTTGGCGATCCCCAATAATAAGTTCGCGCTGACCTCTTCCGATAGGAATCATGGAATCAACAGCTTTAATTCCCGTTTGTAATGGTTCGTGTACTGAATGACGATCGACAATTCCCGGAGCCTTCACTTCAACTACTCTTGTTTCTTTACTTTCTATTTTACCTTTACCATCTAAAGGCTCTCCTACTGCATTTACCACTCGACCTAAAAGAGCATCTCCCACTGGGACTGAAACAATTTTTCCAGTTCTTTTAACCGTGGTTCCTTCTTTAATAGAAGTGTCATCTCCTAAGATGGCAATCCCTACATTATTTGTTTCTAAGTTAAGAATCATTCCTTTAGTTCCAGAAGGGAATTCTACTAACTCTCCTGCCATAGCGTTTTTTAGACCAAAAACACGGGCAACTCCATCACCTACAGTAAGCACTGTCCCAACTTCATCAACTTTGAGGCGAGTTTCAAAATTAGCAATTCTCTCTCTAATAATTCCTGCGATTTCTTCTGGACGAATAGCCGTACTCATTATTGTCTCCTAGTATAACCTTAGTTATTTTCTAAAACTGATTTTTTAAATTGTTCTAATTGGTTGTCTAATGTCGCATCAATTTGCATATCATTTACCGTAACTTTATACCCTACTGTTACTTGAGAATTTTTTTTATATACAATTTTAGGCTCTAACCCTAATTTGTTTTTTATATAATTTTTTATACTGGAAAGACTCTCTGGGCCCATTTGATCTTCTTGCCCCTCTACTATTGATGTAATAAAGCCTCTCTTAGCATCTTCCATAATCACAGCTGACTGAAAAATAAGAGGAAAAAGATTCATGCGATCTTCTGCTATAAGAAAAGATGTAAAGTTTTTGAGCAAGCTAGAAAGATTTATTTTTTCGGCAAGGGATAAAAATACATTTAATTTTTCTTCACTATTAAAGACACCTAAAAATAAAACATTTTCTAAATCATTAGAGCTATTAATCATTTCACTAAATTTTGTAAGCTCACTGGCCACATCCACCCCTTGCTCACGGCCAAGTTCCATAAGAGCAGAAGCGTAAGCCTTAGCTGTTGATTCTAATTTCACTGAGTCATCCTCTTTAAAAGCTTGTCA
This sequence comes from Bacteriovoracaceae bacterium, assembly GCA_018060635.1. Classification (GTDB taxonomy): domain Bacteria; phylum Bdellovibrionota; class Bacteriovoracia; order Bacteriovoracales; family Bacteriovoracaceae; genus JAGOVR01. Next base: position 1,898 of record JAGOVR010000122.1, on the reverse strand, counting down.
GACATAACACCACTATTATTTTTTTGTGTAGCTACTAATTCTTTAGCATTTCTCACCACTTCATCTAAAAGCTCTTGGCTTAAATTTTTTACTTGTACTTCTTTTTCTGAAAGCAATCTACGCTGAACATTATTTTTAATATCTTGATATTTTTTTTCTGACTCTTTCTGCGCTTCTGTAACAAAAACCTGAACTTCATTTTCCGCTTTAGCTAAAATCTCTTGAGATTCTTTATCTGAATTTTTAAGTTTAAGTTGCATATAGTGCAATCTTTCTTCTGCTTCTTTAAATTTTTTATCAGCACTCACACAAGTTTCTTCTATTTTAATCGCCTTATTTTTAAAGGCATTACTCATGGGTTTAGAAAGTTTCCAAAGTAAAAAACCAAAAACTAAAATAACATTGGCATAAGGAGGAATTAAACTCCAAACTCCAGCACTATGTTGTGCGTGCTCTGCACTTGCTAGCACTTGAGTAGAAAAAAAAGTAAGAATATAAAATAATTTCATAATTTTTAATTTATAATTTTTGCTACAAGGTTTTTAGCAAGATCTTGTGCTTGCTTAAAGTTGTTTTCTTTTTCTTTTTTCACATCTTCACTTATCACTCTTTTTTGGGCTTCAAAAAAAAGCTCTTCTTGCGCTTCAACTTCTCTTACTTTCTGCGCTTGTTGTGTCGTAATATTTTTTCTATTTTCCGCAAGCATTGTTTGTGCTTGGGCGTAAACTGCATCCATCTTTTTTTTATATTCTTGAGAGAGTGTTTCTACTTGTTGTAGATGATGATGAGCTTTATCTTGAAGCTTAGCTGTTTTTTCTTCTCTATTTTCTAAAACAAATTGCAATTTAGAAAAGAATAAAATCTTTAAAAGAAGAAAGAGTAAAAAAACTAAAGCCATCTGATAGAGCACTGATATATCAGCACCCAAGTCATTTAATATGGCCTGAAATGTATCCATAAACCCAACCTAAATTATAATGGAACCCCATGAATATATTGAGTTTTGTCTTTCGTCAAGGAAGATCAAAAGGAGCTTAGTTTTTTTGTTCTTTCATCTTAGTTGTGCCATGGAAAATAACTCCATCTTCAACGATTAGACTAGGAGTTACCACTGTACCTTCAAAGCGAGCAGGTTTGCGCATCTCTACCCGAGAGCTGGCCTTAATATCACCTTCAACTGTTCCTGCAAGGATCACCACACTTCCCTCAATATCCCCCTGAATCAAAGCCCCTTCCGTAATAATAAGAGTATCTGTGGAATAAATAGATCCTTTTATTTTGCCACCAATACGGGCAATACCCATAACCGAGAGATTACCTTCAAAGTAACAACCTTTTTCAATAAGTGCTGTGATGTCCTGATCCAAAATTAACGCTCCATGAAGAAATTATAAATATGATTGAATTCTTCTTTCCCACTAAATTTAATAACAAAACTGCCTTGATCTTTATTATTTTTAGTTACAGCAAAATGGAAACCTGTTTTCTTTTCTAAATTTTGTTTTAAAAAATCTAATTCATTATGAACTTTAGATTTTTTATTTTTGTGCTTGGGTGTTTCTATATTTTTTTCTAAATCTCTTACAGACCATTTTGCTTCTACACATTCTTTCGCCAAATTTTTAATTTGATTTTCATCTTTAAGAGAAGCTAGCACTTTTGCGTGCCCAAAACTTAACTCTTCTTTTTGCAAATAAGCTAAAACTTCTCGAGGGAGTTTTAAAATACGCAAAAAATTGGTAATAGTGGAACGATCTTTCCCTACTTTTTTCGCTACTTCTTCCTGTGTTAGTTTGTATTCATCCATGAGTTTATAATAAGCCAAAGCTTCTTCCACGCAGTTGAAATTTGATCGCTGAATATTTTCCACAATACTCATAATGAGTTTTTGTCTTTCT
>JAGOVR010000121.1 GCA_018060635.1 Bacteriovoracaceae bacterium | reverse complement strand
ATAGGAGCCGATCTTATGATCTTTGGAGCGGTTTACATGAAACCTTCAGAGAGAAAAGGCAAAACGATTAAGGAATACTCTGTCAATGTACGTATTACCGATATTGAAAAAGCGACAGAGGTGATGCGTGCTCGTACCATCATTAATAAATATTCTAAGCAGGGTGGCCTTGGGCTCTAGATTCTTTCTAGTTTTTTTTCTTCTCTGCAGTTGTGCTTCTTCACAAAATAAGTGGCGTGAAGATGTACGGACTTTATATACGGCAGGAAGCTATGAAGAAGCTTTGCATATTTTAAAAACAGCTCAGAAAAAAAAACAAGATAAAAAGTCACAGCTTCTTTATTTCCTAGAAGAAGCTGTGATTAAACATCGACAAGGCGATTATCAAACGTCCAATTCTTTGTTGGAGCAGGCTCAGCATCTTTACCAAGAGCTTTATACGAAGAGTGTAAGTAATATTGCTTTAAGTTTTATATTGAATGATCAAGTAGAAAATTATGCAGGGGCCTTATTCGAAGGTTCACAGATTTATTTTTATTTGACGTTAAATAATTTTTTACTTTATCAAAAGGAAGTAAAAAAAAATACGAGCTACTTATTTAAAGCAAAAGCATATTCTCTTGCTTGGGATTCTTATATTAAGTCCAATCGAGAAAATCGAGTTGGAAAAGCATTTTTTCAAGATGATTTAATGGCAAAAATCTTAGCAGGTCTAGTGCATGAAGAATTTCATACTAGAATAGATGATCAAACGGCTTACGATCTTTATGCTGAAGCATATCGTTCTTTTTTTAAAATTTTTAATGCGTACGCTACGTTTAATAATAAAGCGCAAGCTTACCGTGAAAACTATAGAATGATTGTGGAGGAAAAATTAGCAGAAGGAGTAAAGTATATAGAGCCATCCTTACATCAGATAAAACTAAAAAAAATGTTACAAGAAAAAATGGCCTATCTTTCCATGAAGCTTTATCCCAAGGATTGGAAAGAGATTTGGATACGTGACTCTATTCCTATTGATTTAGAAAAAAAAATAGATATGAATGCGGGCTATGTGACAATCATAACAATGAATGGAGTTATTCCTCCTAAAAAAGCACGTAAAATTAATTTTGGTTTTGCTGGTTTAGTAGAAAAAATAGAAGACCCTATTCTGCGCGAGTCAGTGCGTGCTATTGGGATCCCTGTTCTTACTTTATTTGCCTTACAGGAACTAGGGCTTTCGCCACCTTATCCCGAAGAGAATCCTTTTGGTTTTTATTTGGGATTTATGATTTCTCAATATACGGTGATGGATGCAGGGCTTAAATTTGAGGTCCCCCAAGTAGATAATGTTCCTGTAATAAATCCTATCCCTTTTTATTTTGAAAGAGAAAACGATGCGATTAAAGCTGAAAGTGTGGTGGTTACTCCTTTAGCTGAAATGCTGAAAGAAACTGTACAAGAAGATGCGGCGAAAAATTTTATAAAATCAGGTGTGCGTTCAGCTGGTAAATATATATTAGCTGTACTTGCGGCGTATCAAACTTACAAAAAAGTATCAGAAAATAAAAATGAAAATTCTAAATTTTTAGCTCGCAGTCTTGCTCTTGTTCAATATTTAGCTACGGCCAAAATTATTGAACAAACTGAAAAAGCAGATATCCGTTACTGGTCGCTCCTGCCCGAGTCTCTGAGTATCATGAGCGTTCCTCTTAAGGCGGGAACATATATGATGAAACAAATAGATGAAAAAAAAGGGGAGATTGTTATCTCCCCTCAGCAAAATAGCGTTCAAGTTATTTATAATTAATATTATTTTTTCTTAAATAGTCCGCCTAATCCTTTTCGTAACTTCCCTGTCTCATTAATAAGTCCTGTCGTTTCTTTCACAGTATCTTTAGAGGTTTTTACAGTTTCTTTCGTTGTTGGATCTTTTTTGTTTTTAGCTTTGCTAGAATTTTCAGCATTAGCTTCGACAATCGCTTCAATTTTAGGGGTTTTAAATGTTAAGGCGAAGAGGGGATTTTCATCATTAGAGTCATTATAAAGTTCGCAGTAAATGCGAGTATTGCTTACTTGTGCGGCATCACTGGCAGGCAACATTTTGTTAGGCTGGAAAACTGCGATGTTATTTTTAAGAGTAGAATCGTTTAAATCACTTTTACTCAAAGGAGAGAGAACGATAAGTTTTTGACTAGTTTCAATGAGATCACTGGAATTAGGCTTAGCACATACAATATGTCCAACAGAGGCAATCGGACTATCGCTATGTAACACAATGATTTCATCTTCTTCCAAAAAGTAGGAGCAATTTTTTTGATCTAAGGTAACTTTCTTTGAATTATAAAGACCACGAAGAGTTCTTTTGTTGAGATTTTTTCCTACAGATGATTTGTATTCGCCATATTTTCCAATAGAAGCTTGAACTCCATTCATGGATTTACAATTTTCTGGTTGGGCAAAAACCAAAGCAGGAACAAAAGTTATTATAAAAACGAATAACAACGATCTCATGATATTCTCCTTAGAAGCGTAAGTATCAAGTATTATAAATGTTAAAAATTAATATTGATTTTTTTTATTGGGGTTATTGATGTTTTTGCGCATAGTTTCGATTTTACGAGTTGTTCCCTTCATTTTTTGAAGAGTGGCGCGGTAACGTGAAACATGGGCTCGCATATTAGTTGGAAGGAATATATAAAGGATTCCTAAAATTTCAGAAAGAATGGTTCCAAAAAAGAAGAGTTTGCGTTTAGTATCAGGGGCCCCTGTTTCATTATTATTGTTTTCAGATTCAGGCGACTCATTTTGTGGGTTATTAGGATAGTTCGTGTTACTCATTTTTGACTCCTTCATTTAAAAAATTGACTTTATTTTAAACTAAATTTAATGGGAATCCTTCAAAAAAAGCAATAAATACCTCTTTTTGGCATGAGGAGCCAAAAGAACTCATAAAAAGACTTAAAGTGCCGATATTAAAGGCATGGTGGTTTTTAAAAAATTTTTTCTGCTTTTTTGTCTTTCTTTGAGTGTTCAAGCAGGCGAAGGGCTTTTTTCAGGCAAAAAGTATTTCAAGTATCAATCTTATGAGTTATGGAGCCGTATCCATGCTAAAGAAAGTGAAAATCTTCAAATGTTAGTAGATCTGTTAGCCGAATCAGCTAAAGGCAAAGAGATTTTAATGCTAGCTCATAACAAAGCATTGAAAAATGAAGATAATCAGCGAGGACTTTTAGGAATTCTCTCCGTGGGGAGAGGTTCCCTTACGGATACAACCTTAAGTCGTTATTTTTCTCCTCATAATATTCATGAAGTTTCTTATTTATCTAAAAGTCGTATTTATATAAATGTAGATTTAAGTTTAAGTGATGCCCTGCTAGATTTGGCCCATGAACTCACCCACTATTTATATCGAGATAGTTTTAATCCTTACGTGAAAAATTTTTCTCCCTCTGAATTTATCGCTAAAACTATTGAAGGACGGGGAGGAGAAGTAGATGCTTTTTTAGTGGAATGCCAAGTGCAAAAAGATTTATTTCCTGAGAAGTCTAAAGATCTTTGTAGTCGTATTAAAAATAGTGAAGGTAGTTTTTCCCGCGAAAAAACCATTAAAGAGTTTTATAAAGTGGGGAGTTTTTTTAAAGAAACAAATGTTTTTTTTGCTCAGTATGGCATAACTTCATCGGCGATTAACGAAGCTCAACCGAGTTTTATTTCATCAGCGTATGGCACACCTTATCCTTTAGCGGCTATTAAAGAGTATGAACAAGTTTTGCAAGTGGCCTGTCAAAATGATTGGAAACGTATCAGTGTTTTAAAACAAAGAAGGCCTGCTTCATTACAAAATACAGAGCAAGAAGAAGCGTGGGATGAAATGCTCGCAGACTATCAAAAACGCTGTAGTTTATCTAAGACTAACAACTCTCTATCCTCTACTTAATATTACGCATTGCATTTCTTGCTTTTTCCTATCCTCTTGATTGACGAAAAAGAGAGAACTAAGGGAGAATGGGGAAACTTTTATCTCTCATTTTTCAAAGAGGAATCTTTATATGCAAGATGGCATTGTCTTGATGAAGCTGGATGATTTTTTTAACTGGGGACGCAAAAATTCTTTGTGGCCTATGACATTTGGTCTGGCTTGTTGTGCTATTGAAATGATGGCCACTGGTGCCGCTAAATATGATCTGGAAC
>JAGOVR010000120.1 GCA_018060635.1 Bacteriovoracaceae bacterium | reverse complement strand
GGAATATGTCTAGTGCTCGAATCTTCTTTGAGTTGATCGAGAACTGTTAACCCTGAGTAATCAGGAAGTATCATATCTAAAAATATCGCACTAGGTAGAAATTTTTGAGCCAATTCTAGTCCCTCTTTAGCATTTTGTGCCACAATACATTTATAATTTAATTCATGAGCCAAATTATAAAGAATTTGTGCAAACTGGATTTCATCTTCTATGACCAGTAATTTGCGTTCAGACGCTGTCATAATATCTCTATCATCTAAAAAAAAATTGAGTTTTACATTTTCTTTTCTTTCTTCTGTGACCAAAGAAATTTCCAAACAAGTCTCTGGTAAAAAAAGTGTAAACCGACTGCCTTCACCTATCACACTCTCTACCTCAATACCCCCACCTAAAAGTTTTGCTAAATCTCTTGATATGGAAAGACCCAAACCTGTCCCCGCATATTTTCTATTCACCCTACCATCTGTTTGGCGAAAAGCCTCAAAAATGACATCTTGTTGTTCTACTGGAATTCCAATGCCTGTATCTATTACTGAAAATGAAAGCTTATGGGGTGAAAGACAAGAGACATTAAGTTTGACCTTCCCTTTTTCAGTGAATTTGAAGGCATTAGAAAGTAAGTTTTTTAATATTTGCTCCATTCGTTGTCGATCAGTGTATATAGTTTCAGGAACACTCGCATGAATGTTAATTTGAAATGCTAGATTTTTTTCTTGAGCGACAGGATCAAAAGTTTTCTGTAAATTACTAAAGACTTTTGCTAAAAAAACACTCTCTGATCTTATTTCTAACTTTCCAGCCTCTACTTTAGAAAGGTCCAAAATATCATTAATTAAATCCAATAAATCATTCCCTGCTGAAAAAATAGAAGAGGCATACTGAATTTGTTCTGCCGTTAAATTCCCACTGACATTATCCGCTAATAACTTAGATAATATTAGAGAGCTGTTAAGAGGTGTCCGAAGTTCGTGAGACATATTGGCCAAAAACTCTGATTTGTACTGACTGGCTCTTTGGACTTCATCTGATCTTTCTTGTAAAAGCATTTGAGCTTTACTTAGTGTCTGATTATTTTGATCTAAAATATCTCGCTGTTGCTCTAATTGTTGATTACTTTGCTCTAATTGTAATTGCTGATTTTTAAGTGCTATCTCCGATTTCTGTAGGGCCTGTGATTGCTCTGCTAACTCATCATTAATAGCCTTCAATTCATCTTGCTGATTTTGCAATTCTTCACTTAAATCTTGCGATCTTTCCAAAAGTTCCTGCTGTTTTTTTCTACTTATGGAAGTATTAATGGCAATCCCAATATTTTCAGTTACATTCTGCAGGAAAGTTTTTTGGTGTTCAGAAAAATTTGTAAAAGAAGCCAACTCAATTACGCCATTCACTTTACCTTCATAAGTAACTGGAGCTAACAAAAGTGAACGAGGAATGGCTGATCCTACATCTGAAGTAATTCTTTCAAAATAATGAGAAGGAATATTCTCTATGAAAATAAGTTTTTTTTCTAAGGCTACTTGACCTACTAACCCTTCTCCAAAGGCTATGTTCTTTTCTTGTGTTTCAAGTTTTGCATAAGCATAACCACTCACTCTCTTAAGAATATGAGGAGTAGGAACATAATAAAAAGCACCCATCTGAGCACCTAAGAAAGGAACGAGATGACTTAAAACACTTTGCCCTAGACTTGAAACATCTTGCTCCCCTCGTAATCTATCCGAGAGAGTAATCTGCCCTTCACGTAAAAATTCTAACTCGCGCGTTTTCTCTCTAAAAGAAACTTCTGCTTGCTTTCTTTGTGTGATATCTCGTTCCGTTGTGGCAATCCCAGTTAGTCTACCTTCATCATCAGTCAGTTTAGTATTGGTGAGCCAGACATCTATAATTCTACCATTTTTATGTTTACGTTTTGTTTCAAAATTAGGAACTAATTCTCCCCGTTTAAGAGAAGCTAAAAAAACTTGTGCTTCCTCTTGATATTCTGCAGGCACTGTATCTATGATATTCATACGCAAAGCTTCAACTTCTGAATAACCATAAATTTGTTCTGCGCCTCTATTCCATGCCAAGATATTTCCTTCTAAATCCTGAAAGGTAATGGCATCATTCGAATCCTTAATCACAGTGGCCATACGACGAAACTTCTCTAATGTTTTAGTTTGTTCGTTTAAGATAAGCTCCAATGCCTTCTGTTCTGCCACTTCTTTTTCGACCTTTTTCAATCTGTTACCCTCACGAGTCGCAGTGAATACGTTTTGTTTTTTTTGTTTAGAAGATATTAGTGTTTTTTTAGATACTTTTTTTATCACGCCAATACCTTTTTGAGAGAACATTTAATAAAGAGAGACCTCTTTCTAGTCCTTTTAAAGGTGCATGGCTATGTTTATTAAAGAGACTTCAAATGAACTTGATGATATTTCATAAACTGGCCCCTATTAGGAATTGCTCTAAATGCTCATTAAAAACTTGTGGTTGTTCTACGTTAGAAAGATGTCCTGCTTGCGCAATAACTCTAAAAGTAACACTCGCAATCTTTTTTGCCATCAATTCATTCATATCCACAGAGGTTATTTTGTCTTCAGCTCCTACAAGCACTAATGTTGGGCACTTAATATTTTTTAAAGTAGATACGCTATCACTCCTCGATGCTAGCGCCCCTAAAGTCATGGACATATTTTCTGTCTTATTATCTAAAATTATTTTTTTAACATCTTTCTGTATCTGCGGTTTATTTTTTAATGTCCAAGCTCCTAAAAGTAACATAGAAAAGTCTTCTGCAAAAACGGTCATTCCTTCTTTCTCCATTTTTAGAATAGTTTTATATCTATTATCTTTTACTTCATTAGAGTCAGCATCTGCCCGAGTATCACATAAAACTAAAGCAGAGACTCGCTCAGGATAATCTTTCATAAATTGAAGAGCGATATATCCCCCCATAGATAGGCCACAAAGAACTGCTTTCAGGATTTTATGTTCATCCATATATATTTTTAAATCATTTACAAAATGCTGTAGCATCCAAGGACCTGATCCTGCTAAAGCCTTCCCATGTCCCCTCAGATCTGGAGTAAAAACTTTGTATTTATTTTTAAAATAATCAACTTGTGGTTTCCAACAAGTAGCATTCAAAGGAAACCCATGCAAAAAAATAAGAGTTGTATCCATCTGCTCTTTGCCTTATGTTAATTTTCTATAAAATTGTTTTCTGACTACTATTTTCAATAACACCCTCTGAGATAGCATACCTCGTGAGACCTGCTGTATCATGAATCGATAATTTCTGCATAAGATTCTGCCGGTGTTTCTCTACTGTTTTAATACTAATTTTAAGTTGATAAGCAATTTCCTTATTAGCATTCCCTTCTGCAATCATTTGTAAAACCTGCGACTCTCGCTCACTCAATAGCTGTGTTTTTTTTTGTGACACCCCTTCTTGATTCATTTTCTTATTATTTAAGAATGTAAAACGCTCTAAAAGATCTGGGCTAAAAAATTTATTTCCTTTGTGAATTTCTCTTATCGCCTGAATAAGAAAATCTGGAGCACACTGTTTTATAAGATATCCCGAGACGCCTAAGTCTATAACTTTTTTTATATAGCCATCATCAGCGTAAGCAGAAAGCATTAGAATTTTACTATGGGGGTTAACCTTTATTATTTGTCTCGTAGCTTCCATTCCATTAAGCTTAGGCAAAGCAATATCCATGACAATTACCATGGGATTAAGGCTCTTGCAGAGTTTGACTGCCTCCAAACCATCTTCTGCCTCAGCTAAAATTAACATATCATCTTCTAGTTCCAAAAAAGCTTTTAGCCCTTTCCGAACTATTTGGTGATCCTCTACTAATAAAATTTTAATTTTTTCTTTCATTTTAAATTTCCTGACATTTTAAAAAAAATCTGGCCCTCATATGCTTATGAGGACCAAATTTAAAGATAACTTTGTATATCAAAACTTACTTGCTACCACACTTTACTATTATCTGCAGTGATAAGCACGTCCACTCTACGATTCTGTGCTCTACCACTAATTGTCTTATTACTCGCCAAAGGCTTTTGATAATCATACCCCATAGCTTTAATATTCATAGGTTGGCCGTCATTATTAGATATTAGATATTCCTTTACCGCTTGAGCACGATCTGAGGATAATCTTTTATTTAATACTTTGCCC
>JAGOVR010000119.1 GCA_018060635.1 Bacteriovoracaceae bacterium | reverse complement strand
CTCTGACGTTGCTCCAGAAAAAATCATCGAGAATTTTTTGGAACTAAAACAGCCGGTTCTCCCTTATCAAGAAAGTTCATCTCGAGAGTCTAAAAATAAGCCGCAAATGGAGGTGACTTATGCTGAAGTTGTTGAATTACCGGAGCTGATAAGGCCATCTTCTGCAAAGCTCATAGAATTATCACACGTGGAGCCAACCTATGCGACCTTAGTGGAAGGCTCTTCTTCTTTAATATGTGAAACAAAAGATGACAATTCATTTATTTTAGAACAAAATCTTGAGAGCGGAATATCAACCTTTAATACAAGCACTAACTCTGATATTATTTCAGAAAATATGATTGAGAATTCTTTCGAACTGAAACAGCCGGTTCTCCCTTATCAAGAAAGTTCATCTCCAGAGTCTAAAAATAAGCCGCAAGTGGAATTGACTTATGCTGAAGTTGTTGAATTACCGGAGCTGATAAGGCCATTTTCTGCAAAGCTCGTAGAATTACCAGATATGAGCCCATCCTATGCGACCTTAGTGGAAGGCTCTTCTCCTCTAATATATGAAAGAAAAGATGACAATTCATTTATTTTAGAACAAAACTTTGAGAGCGGAATATCAGCTTTTAATACGAGTACTACCTTTGATGTTACTCCAGAAGAAATCATAGAAAATTTTTTCGAACTAAAACAGCCGGTTCTCCCTTATCAAGAAAGTTCATCTCGAGAGTCTAAAAATAAGCCGCAAGTGGAGGTGTCTTATGCTGAAGTTGTTGAATTACCGGAGCTGATAAGGCCATTTTCTGCAAAGCTCGTAGAATTACCAGATGTGAGCCCATCTTATGCGACCTTAGTGGAAGGTTCTTCTTCTTTAATATGTGAAAAAAAAGATGACAATTCATTTATTTTAGAACAAAATCTTGAGAGCGGAATATTAACTTTTAATACAAGCACTAACTCTGATGTTACTCCAGAAGAAATCATAGAAAATTTTTTCGAACTAAAACAGCCGGTTCTCCCTTATCAAGAAAGTTCATCTCGAGAGTCTAAAAATAAGCCGCAAATGGAGGTGACTTATGTTGAAGTCGTGGAGCTGCCGGAGGTGATAAGGCCAACTTATAGGAACATAATAAAGGTATCTCCTGTAAGGTTATCTTCTGCAAATCTCCTAGAATTAGCAGACGTGAGTCCATCTTATGCTACTTTAGCGGAAAACTCTTCTTCCTTAATATATGAAAGAAAAGAGGATGATTCTTTTATTTTACCTTTATCGTTTGTTTTTGAAGAAACTCACTCTTTACCTACAACTGCAACAAACAATCCTTTAAGCAAATCTCTAGCATTGAAGAAACAGAAGACTCCTGTTCCTTCAACAGTTCTTTGTACGCCGTTTCAAACAAAAAACGAAAACGCTAACCTTAAATTTTTTCTGAAAGATGTGGTTTCGCCAAATGACTTTAAGTTTTCCTCTGTCTTAAGTATCAAAGATACTATCCAGCCAGGAAAGAAAAAGGGTATGAGAGATATTGTATTAGGAATGGAGCGCATGCACCAGATGTTGAATTTGCTTAGTATTTTGGGTAGTTCACAGCAACAATCTCAACAAACGGGAATGAGCTTAGTTAAGTTCTCCCAAACAGGCAAAAGAGATTTTCTTCCCGTATTTGAAGGGAGCTCATTTACTCAAATGCCCTCACAAGTTACAACTCCAGGAGTTTATGCTCTTCAATTAAAAACAAACTCTATAGAAATAATAGGGTTAGAAAAGCCCCTGGGAAAAAACTTATTTTTGTCAGCTGTTGGAGGGAGAGAAGATGCTGAGAACCCACGATTCTTTACTTTGTCGCTCTTTGATCCACAAGCAAGAAAAAAGTCAGAGAATTTAAGTGTTTTGATAACCGGTCTTTTTGATATTATGCGGATTTCTGAAATATTTACAAGTTTGAAAAAGTTGTTCTCTTTAGTGATGAAAAATGGTATTTTTGACTTTATCAATCCTTCCTCTGTTTTCTTTTTAGCTGTAGGACAAAAATCATTTACATGTACTCTCGATAATGTTTTTTCTCTATTATCTGCAGGAAAAGAAACGATCGTTAAACTTTTCACTCAACCTTTAGCAGATCCTATTTTACAAAAACTTACGCACAATACTGTTTTACCGGATATAAAAACAGAAAATATTTCTAATTTATTAAAACCTAAAAAAAATCTTATTAAATCAACTCCTACTGTACTACAAAAAGTAAATATGATTTCAGAAACACCAACAAAAAACGATGAACGTTTCTCTCGATTTTTATTATCCCAGTCTTCACTTTTTTCTCCCTCTTTAATCGTTCCTTATAGAGTGAAAATCCCTATAGAATCTGTAATGATTCGAAAAGTTAAAAGGGGTACAATGAACCTAGAAACACATGAACTTCTGGAAGAAGAAGCAAAACTTGAGCATCTCGAAAATGAAGAGGAAAAAGTTGATGATTTGCTGCAATATCCTTATGCTAATTTGATTCCTACCGCTATTAGCAGCTATTTGTTTTTGGAAAAACTCAGTAATTTTTATCAACATGTTCTTTCAGAATACAGCAATTGGGGTGTTGTAGAGAGTGAAAAGTATGAAGAAGCTGAGCGGAATTTTTGTCATGAAGAGTATCAATTTAACGAGCTAAGTAAAGAAAAAGAAAAAACGTACAAAGAAAAAATTGATTTGGAAGAAAAATTAAAAGAATACGAAACAGACATGATAAATAATAAAATAAATAAGGAATATATATCATACACAATAAAAAAGGGCATAGATGATTCATATAGTCGTTGGCTTAAGCGACTTCAATATCGTGAGAAAAAGCTTTCTGATGAAAAAAACATTCTGCTATCAGAAACTGCTCTTTCCTTAAAAGAAAAAGCATCGCAGATCTCTCGTCTTTTGAATAAAAAATGGAAGGCTATACAATTAAGTCAGAAAGAGAACGATCTCATGTATGAAAGAGCTTCGAAGGACTATGAAGTAGCTCGAGAGGATGCGAAGGACATAATTATGTCATATGCTAAAAAATATGCAATAAACCAAAATTCTACAGAAGTCAGCGAATTAGCAGAAGAAATTGTAACCCTTTTAGAAACCACTTCTGATGGACAAAATATGGACGATATTCCTTCTCATTTTAGTGATCTTAGAGAAAAACTTATAGAGGCCAAGAGAAAAGTAGAGTTTGCCCATAATGAACGAAACAAAATGATCGTTGAGTTGCAAGAGACCGAATGGAAATTGCAAGTTATACAAGAGGAAATTATACAATTGAATAAAGAGGGGAGCACTATCCAACAGCAAGATTGGGAGAAAGAGAATAAAATAAATAAACAGCTTAGCTTAATTCAATCGACCCTTGAGACGGGTCATACTATTGAGCAATGGTTAGTGCACTTGGAAAAGAAAAGTGAGGTAGACATCCTTGAGTCCATAAGCGATATTCAAGATCACCTTGTCTATATGAAAAACACACTAGAAATCTGTGGGGAATCCATCTTAGAATGTGACGATGTTCAGAAAAATTTAGAAAAATTATTTAAAACTTTAAAAAAGGAGGTGACTAGAGGTCAAAGGCTACATCAAAAACAAGCTTCTAAGGAAAACAAATTAAAAACCTTAGAGGAAAAGTTGGATAAGTATAACTGTAGGATAGATGAGCATAGCTTATTCAAGGAAAAACTTTTGCAGAAATTAAAAACGAAAGAGTTAACAATAAAAATAGCAGAAAAAATTAAGAAAAAGCTAGAGCAACAAGCCCTTTGTGTAGGGAAGAAATATTTTTCTTTTATGAACCACATAACACAGCATACTCTTACACCTCAAAAAGTCAAAAAATACATCCAGTTTGTTGAAGACTTTGAGCAAGCATTTTCTTCTGGAGGAGCGTTATCCTTTTTGACTCCCTATTGGCAGGATTTTGCTTCTCTCTTTGGTCAGTTTTTACAAAAAGGAAAACAAGTGTCATTGAAAATAGACTTTGAGGATATTTCTCGAGAGAGCAATAGAAGTATAAGCATGCGAGTTCCTTTAAGAGGGCAGCGTTTTACTGAAGATTTCATAGTACACGACACTTTTTAAAGTTCCAATAAAAGCAAGGGATTTGGAAGGGTTGTCGAACGGCAGGTTTATTGACCCACCTCTCCGGCAAGTTAATTGACCCACTTGGACGATGTTAGTGGGGCTCAGACAGAGGTGTCAAGAGGGAAAACACAAAAGCAATAGATTTTTTTAAAGAC
>JAGOVR010000118.1 GCA_018060635.1 Bacteriovoracaceae bacterium | reverse complement strand
GAGTCAAAAACCCTGCTGTTTTAAGCAGAGTATGACTATCAGCTACAAGTTTATCCAAGCTACGAGCAATACCCAAACGTACAGCTCCTGCTTGACCAGTAGTTCCGCCACCTTGAACGTTAACTCTAATATCATATTTATCAGAAACACCTAAAAGCTCTAAAGGTTGTTTTACTTGATACTGATTCGTACCTTTTTTAAAATATTCCTGGAATTCTCTATGATTAATAGTGATTTTTCCCGTGCCTTTTAAAAGATAAACACGAGCCACTGAACTTTTACGACGGCCAATACTATAAGCTTCATAGTTTTTTGTTTTCGCTACTGCCATAGAGTCCTCTTAATTTTTAGTTTGATAAACTGTTGGTTTTTGAGCTTCATGAGGATGCTGGTCATCTTCGTAAACCTTAAGTTTTGTAAGTTGTTTTCTTCCCAAACTTGTTTTAGGAAGCATCCCTTTAACTGCATCTAAAATAATTTTCTCAGGATGTTTTTCTAATTGTTCTTTAGCTGTTCTTTTTTTAATTCCACCAATGTGGTTAGAGTGCCAAAAATAATCTTTATCATCCCATTTTGTTCCCGTAAGTTTTACCTTAGTACAATTAGTAATGATAACAAAATCTCCAGAATCTATATGAGGAGTAAATTCTGCTTTGGTTTTCCCTCTTAGTATATCTGCTATCTCTGTAGCCAGACGACCAACCACTTTATCAGTGGCATCAATGATGTACCATTTTTGGTTAGCATCTTGAGGTTTAATAAAAGACGTTTTTTGAGCGCGCATAAATTATCCTAAATAAAAGCATTTACTTTAAAAATTATTTACGGAAGCCCTGATTTATAAAGGATACTTTTTTGTCTGTCAATTGCATTTTATACTCTAAAAAGACTAGTTTTATAACTTTATGCGTTATAATTCTTTTTAAAGCAAAAATGGGGTTAGAAAAAGCCTATAGAAAGATGTAAACGTCCCACTGATTCAGCCGCTCCATTCGCATCCTTTTCTCTATGAGTTTTAAATCCATAATCAAAATTAAGGGTTCCGACAGGTGTTAGATAGCGAAAGCTAAAACCTACAGAGGTTCTTAAATGAAGGGGTTTAAAATGATCTACAAAAACACGTCCTGCATCAAAAAAAAGACCCAACATAGAAATATCATTTAAAAAATAACGAGGTTCTATCCTAAAATTAGCAAAATAAGCTGATCCTTGGACTACGGCATTGCTAATATCAATACCTGAATCAAGACGATTGGCCTCTGTTTCATCAAAACCTCTAATGACATCAACTCCACTTAAACGAAAAACTTTAATACTAGGGATATAACCCTGAGTGCGATTACTACCGTCCGAATTTAAAACTACATTTCCACTAGAATCACGCAACTCACCTCTGGCCAGATTACGCTCTTTTCCGAAACTAGCTGAAAAAGCAATCGTTCCTAAATCTGAAACAGGAATATAAAAATTATTACGAGAAACCAATTTATAATAATTAATTTCTAAATCAGCTTCTTTTTGTGACAAAAAAACTGGATTTGCCATCTCACAAGATAGATTAAAATAAGAACCCTGAGTAGGGTTAGCTCTGTTATTACGATAATCCAGAGAAACCCCTGGCGTTAAAGCACCAATTTGAAAACTTCCTCTATTGCTTGAGTCTGTAGCATCTGTCTGACTGATAGCTTCAAATTGATGACGAATAGAAGTAGAAAGATGTTTAGAAAAATCTTTTGCAAACGTGTTGGTTAATTTTACAATTTTAGCATCAAAAGAATATAGTCTACGCTTGAGAGCAGAAAGCTGGACATCATAGCTTATAGGAAAATGAAAAATATAAGGCTCTGCATATTTTGCGGTAGCATCATATTCAAACATAGGTTTAAATTCACTATTTCTTCTGGCATCAAAAGAGTTTCCATTAATACGCCGATTTACTTGTGCCTTAAAACCAATACTGCGATTCATTCCCCACAGATTGTCATAATTGATACCACTGGAAAGTTTAAGTCCTAGATCTGTCCTAAAACCAGGAGCTATATCAATGACTCCAAAATTTCTTTCTTTAACTGCGATAATGAGATCTACTTGATTATTTCTTAACGTTTCTTTGGCGGTATAAACTTTAATTTCAGAAAAAAGACCTAAGGCATTTAAACTATTTTTAACATCAATCAAAGCCGTCTCTGTTAATAAGTCACCTTTAGTTATTTTAATTTCTCGCTCTAAAACTTTAGAGCGAGTTCTATTATTACCAACAATAATAATATTCCCTAAACTGACTCTAGGCCCTAAATCTAATGTGTAATAAAGAGAGAGAAGATCACCTGATTCATTATAACGAACAACATATTCTGATGTGGTATTGGTAAATTTAGCGTAAATATATCCTTTATTACGAAAAAAAGTAGGAATGTTTTTTACATCTTCCTCTAACAAATAGGGACTAAAATTTCTCTCTAAATCTAAATGGAGAAAAGGTCTGATCTCATCTAAAACTGATGTATCTTCTACATCCCATGTGATCTGACTCACTTTAACTTGGGTTCCTTCTGTAATACGATAACTCACTATAGCATATTCATCTGTGACTTCCAGCTGAGGCTTCATAATATCTACGAAAAGATAGCCCTCGTTAATATAAAATCTTTTTAAAATTTCTACAAAGTCTTGAATATATTTCTCATCATAATAACCAGAAGAAATTAAATCAGTATTTGCTTTATAAAATTCTTTTGTAAGTCTTTTAGAAGATACCTGACGATTACTTAAAAATTTTATATTTTTAAGTCTGAGTCTTTTACCTTCTTTAATATTAACATAGACAAAAGAACCATCTAATTTTACGGATACAGAGGCCTTAGTGAAAGATCTTAGTCTGTAAATTTGCTCAATCTTACTACTAATAATGTTTGCATTAATACCCATTTTATCTTTTTGAAATGAAAGTCTTAACTCTTTTAATAATTCTTCTCTATCTAAGTACTCATTTCCATAAAAAGAAAAACGATACTGTTTCCCCAATGAAACTTTTACTTCTACTAAAACACTCTCCTGCTCTAAACTGTATTTTTGAAAGTCTATTTGATTAAAATAAAATCCAATAGAAAAAAAATCTTTACTTAAACTCTCTAATGCTGTTTTTAGTAAAGAGAGGTCAAAAACTTGTCCCTTAAAAGAAATTAAGTAAGGCTCTACTGTTTTTTTATCAAAATCGCTCTCTGTTATTAATTTCACTTCTTTTATTTTAGGTAACTCTCCTATACTAATATAAAAAACAACTCTAATTCCTTTGTCTTCTTGAAGTGAAGAGGTTTTCACTTGTGCCGATGAATAACCCTTATCTAAAAAAAACTGCGTTACTATTTTTTCGGAATTCTGCAAAAGATCCATACTGAAGAAGTCATCCTCTTTTAATAAAATTGTCTTTTCTAATTGAGGTGTATAAACTCCTGCGCCTTGAAATAAAATTTTGGTAATTTTCTCTTTTAAAGCAAAGGAAATCTCTAACTTATGCTCTGTTTGAGAAGAAGCATAAGGGGAAATATGATAATTAAAATCTTTAACTTGTGCTGATGTTGAGATGATTTTTATAGCACTATCCAAGTGCTCTTGATCTGAGTAATTTTTTTTTAATATAAGCCATTTCTGTTTTTCAGAATCACAGGCTTCTTTCAAAGCAGAAGAGGAACGGCAATCCACAATAACTTCTCTTATAAGAATCGTAGCCTCTACCAAAGGAGCCACTAAAAATAGAAAAAAAAATAAAGAATATCTCATTTAAACGTCCACTTAAACTTTAAATCACCACCAATGGATGTATCAATAACATCTTCAATACCTTCATCATTGGTTTTTAACTCATAAACTCCTTCCGCCGATACATTTTTATTTATGTTATAATTCAAATTCATACTTTGTCTTTGGCCAATTGTCCCACCCACTGTACTAGAAACTGCTAAATTAACATCTTTGGCTATTTCTTTCTTTACTTGAACTTTAGTGGCCCTTGTTACACGGCTAGAATTAGCTGTATTAGACCTTCCATCTAAATAGCTTCCCCCACCTTCTAAAACTTCTGGGGCCAACGAAACCTTAAGTCCCAGAGAAGATTTTAAATTATCGTTTATTTTTAATTTATCTACTAAAAATCCACCAATTCCTAAAGAAGATGCCGCCGCTCCCTGATTATTAGATAAAGCCTGCGACTTATCTTGAGTATATCCAAAAGCGAGTAATGAAAAAATATCTGTCTGTGAGAGAGCTGGGTCTGAAGTAAGATCGGTACTAAACTCTTTAACTTTTCCATTAATTTTAATA
>JAGOVR010000117.1 GCA_018060635.1 Bacteriovoracaceae bacterium | reverse complement strand
TTATAAAGAAAGAGGAAGATCTCTAGATTCTGTTATTTCTCAATATTACGAAACAGTGCGCCCTATGTATCAGCGTTTTTTAGCACCTCAACAACAATATGCTGATTTTATTGTCGGAGAGGAAAGCGATACTGCCGCTCGCATTATTTCTTCTTATATTCGTGAACTTCTTCAAAGTTCTTAATCCTTGAAAAATTTAAAAATAACCCCACTAGGTGGTATTGGTAAAATTGGTTCTAACTGTCTCCTTATCGAACTAGAAAAATCTTCTCTGTTAATTGACGCTGGAATTATGTTTCCTGAAAGTGATCTCTATGGAGTGGATTATCTCATTCCTAATTTTTCTTTTATTCAAGAAAAAAACTTAACTGATATTATTCTGACACATGGCCATGAAGATCATATTGGAGCTATCTCTCATCTTTTAAAAAAATTTCCTGATATTAAGGTGTGGGCCTCTTTTTTTACAGAACGACTTATTCAACGGAAATTATACCAAGCTGGTATTAAGAAAAAAATAAATATTTTTAGAGAACAAGATCAACTTTGTTTTGAAAATATACAAATTGATCCTATCCATGTAAATCATTCTATCCCTGAAACCTTTGGTCTTTTTATTTCTGATAAAAAACAAAATAATTGCATCTTTTATGTCTCTGATTTTAAATGTCATGAAAATATTACTTATGAAAAACCATTCAATTTTGAAAAATTACAAAAAATATCTGCTCCTTTTAAGAAAAAAATTCTTATGGCAGATAGTACGAATATCTTAAATCGTGGGAAAACACCTTCTGAAGATGATCTCTTCGCAGGACTGACGCAGGCTTTATCTTGTGAGGGGCGAGTTTTTATTACTCTTTTTGCTTCTAATATTTACCGAATAAAAAATATCCTGCGTATTGCGAAAAAATTTAAAAAACCTGTCTTAAGCTTAGGACGATCTATCGAAGAATATATTCTAGCGGCAAAAGAGAGCTCTTTATTAAGTTTTGATGAAAAAGAAGTCCTTTTTAAAAAGAATATAACAGGTTCTGAGAAAAATTTTATTGGGGTTCTCTCTGGTTGCCAAGGGGAGTTTTTAGGCTCGCTTCGTAAATTTGTAGACGGTGAACATCCTTTTTTTAAGTTACAAAAAGATGACACCATCGTCTTTAGTTCCCGCACTATTCCTGGAAATGAAGTAAGTGTTAACCGTATCTATAACAAAATTTCTGAGCAAGCCGCTCGTATTATTACTGACCATGATATGTTAATTCATACTTCAGGACACGCTTGCCAAGAAGATTTAAAAATTTTAATAAACAATTTTCAACCCACTCACTACATTCCCATCCATGGAGAGTCTTATTTTTTAAAAAAACAGCAAGAGTTTATTCATCAACATTTTCCTCATCTTGCAGTTTTTATTTTATATAATTTTGATTCGATAATCCTAGGAAGTGATTTTTTTCTTGCAAAAAATCCTCCGCTAGAACCACTTTTTATTACTGAAAATCGTGATATTTTAGAAAAAGAAGCTTTAAAAGAACGTAAGAAAATAGCAACTCAAGGAATAGTTTTTATTACTTTTTATCATGCTAAAAGAGAATTTATCATTTCTCACTACGGTATTCCTAAAAAAATTACTTCACATGAAGAAAAATTAAAATCTTTTTTATATGCTCAGGTAAAAAACAAACATAACGCTTCTCAAAACATAGAAGAAACTATACGGCTTAAAACTCGCCAATTTTTATCTCCTATGCTAGGTTATAAACCAAATGTCGCCATCCATATTATTTATTAGTATTTTCCTCTTTCTTTTGTCTGCTTGCTCTCATCTATCAACTGCTCCTCGCTGGGAAGAATTTAAAAATCCAACAAAAAATTCTGCGAAAGCTATCGGTTCTTATATTAATGGATGCTTAGATGGAGCAAAAGTGCTATCTCCTGAATCTGACAACTACATAGTTATGCGCCCACAAAGAAATCGTTTTTATGGACATCCAAATCTTATACAGTTTATAGAAGAGCTTGCTGAAAAAGCTAAACAACAAAATTTAGGAAATCTCATTGTCGGAGATATGGCACAGCCACGTGGCGGACCTATTAAAGGAGGACATGAGTCCCACCAAGTAGGTTTAGATGCTGATTTATGGTTTTATACTTTAACTGATAACCAGAAAAATCAACTCACTATACAAGATTTGGAAGAAAAACCTGCCCCTTCTTTTGTTCATCTAAAAGAAGAAAAACCAAATTTTAAATATTGGACAAAAGAAACAATTAAATTGTTAGAAATAGCGACTCAATTAAATAATCTTGACCGTATTTTTGTTAATCCTGTCTTAAAAAAACACCTTTGCAAGTACCACCAGCAAGAAGGATGGATTACAAAAATAAGACCTTGGTATGGACATCATTACCATTTCCACATACGCCTCAAATGTCCGAAAGATGATTTAGAATGTATTCCTCAAAGCTCTCTTCCAGATAGTAATGGATGTGATGCTTCTTTAGATTGGTGGTTTAGTCCTGAAGCGAAAAAAGTTTCTACTAAAGATCCTAATGAAGTTAAATTAGAAAAAGAAATGCCTCCCGCCTGCCAAACTATACGTGAAGCTTCAGATAAAAATGAAGATGAAAACTAAATCAAGGATTTAAATCTAGTGGACTCTTACCCTTACGTAAAAAACTAGGAGTATCGAATTCATCTTCATCAAAATTAAGAAAACCTAATTTTTCTGCAATACTCTTAGCTTTTTGATCATAAATATTCTCTTTAAGTGTCTCTTCTTGTTTTAATTCTAAAGGAGTTACCTTCGCTTCTGCCACTGGAACTTCTACTTTGCTAATTTCAATTTCTACTGTTTCAGTTGCCATAAAAGAAGGTTGCTCATAGCTATCTTCCAAAATAACTGTTTGGTCATGAGATACCATTGTAGTTTCTTGATAAGCATCCTCTTCCTTAAAAAAATCCATAAAAGCTTTTTCTGGAGGAGTAAAAGAAGTTGCTTGCGGCAAAGATTCTTCAGTTTTTATTATTTCTTTTACAGGAGTAGGAATAGTTTTTGACTCACTTACAGCTATCGTTTTAAGACCAGTAGCTATGACTGTTACTTTTAGATGATCATCCATTTCATTATTAATAACTGTTCCAAAAATAATTTCAGCATCTTCATCAGCGGCTTCCATAATAAGACTCACCGCTTGATTGGTTTCGAAAGTAGTAAGAGAATTATTAGCCGTAATATTAATAATAATTCCTGTAGCTCCATCAATTGTCACATCTTCTAGCAAAGGAGAGCTAATGGCACTGTTCGCCGCTCGTAAGGCCCTATTATCTCCACTGGCAAGACCTGTTCCCATAAGAGCAATACCTTTATTACGCATAATTGTGCAAACATCTGCAAAATCTGCATTAATAAGTCCTGTACTATTGATAAGATCTGAAATTCCTTGAACTGCATAATAAAGAACTTCATCTGCTTTTTTAAATGTTTCTACTAAAGATAGACTCTCTCCTGCTAAATCTAAAAGTTTTTGATTAGGTAATGTAATAAGTGAATCTACTTGTTCTTGTAATTTTTCTAAACCACCCTCAGCTTGTTTGCGTCGTTTTTTCCCTTCAAACTGAAAAGGACGAGTCACAACACCTACAGTTAAAATTCCCATCTCACGAGCGATGCTTGCAATAATGGGTGCCGCTCCTGTCCCTGTTCCTCCTCCCATTCCTGCTGTAATAAAAAGCATATCAGTTCCTGCTAATGCAGATTTAATAACACTCGCTTCCTCTAAAGCCGCAGACATTCCTACTTCTGGATTTGAACCTGCACCTAAACCTTTTGTCAGTTTGGTTCCTAATTGTATTTTAACATCTGCAAGAGATGCGTTCAGTGCTTGAGAATCTGTATTGGCCACAATATATTCAACACCTTTTAGACCAGCTGTTATCATAGTATTAATGGCATTACTACCAGCACCACCAACTCCAATGACTTTAATTTTAGCAGAACCTTTTAAATTGAGTGCTGATTGTATCTCTTGGATCCCTTGCTCATCTGATATTTCAAACATACTTCCTCCGTCAGAAATTAAAAAATTTCTTTAAAAATATTTTTAAATGAAAAACTCTCTTGTGTTTCAATTTTGCTTTCTTCTTCATCTTCTATAAATGTATGTGCATCTCTCATTTCAGCTTCTTTGATCAAACCTAAAACAGTAGCGTACTCTGGACTTTGTAAAATTTTAGGAAGACTCTCAAAACAAAGAGGATAGCCCAGCCTGACTGGTCGCTCTAAGATATATTCTGTGAGCTCTGAAAGGCCTGCCATCAAAGCTCCTCCTCCCACAAGGACACAGGAATAGTTC
>JAGOVR010000116.1 GCA_018060635.1 Bacteriovoracaceae bacterium | reverse complement strand
CCGTATGGCCGTGATGAATGGGAACCCTGTGCACATGAGTAGTTACTGTAAAATTAGCGGGAGTCGTTGTCGTTCCTAAAATCTTTTTTACTTCTTCCGTAATTTTTTTCTCTTCACCCCCAATATTAGGAACAATATTATTAAGAGCATCCAGACTTGCAACCCCTGGGTAACCAGCGCCACTTAAGGCCTGCAAAGTGACTACACTTACATGTTGAACATTTCCTAGTTTAAGAAGCGGATGAAGTCCCATGGCTAGAAAAACCGTGGAACAATTGGGATTAGTGATAATTTTACCAGAAGTTTTTTGCTCTTTTAAAAGCTCCAAATGAGAGATATTAATATCAGGAATAAGCAAAGGAGTTTTTTCATGCATACGGAAAGCAGAGGCATTACTAAAAACTAATTTTCCTTTTTCTGCTAAGAAAGGTTCGATCTCTAAAGCAATTTCTGCAGGAAGTGCTGAGACTACTAAATTTGATTCGACTTCTTTTAAATCTTTTAAAGTAAGGTCGCCAACACTTTTAGGCATTAATGTTTTCTCTCGCCAGCGTACGATATCAGAAAATTTTTTTCCAAAACTTTTTTCGGATGCGGCCACTTCCGCTACATAAAAATGAGGATCATTTTCTAATAGGGCAATCATTTTTTGCCCTACAGTTCCAGTAGCTCCTAAAATAGCAACGGGCTTTTTTTGCATAATGACTCCTCTCTATTCTCTTAAAAAATGACAAGTATATCCATTCGGATTTTTCTGTAAATAGTCTTGGTGATAATCTTCTGCTGGATAAAAGGTATGAGCAGGAACAATTTCTGTCACCACTTTGCCTTTCCACAGAGCTGAAGCATTAGCGCGAGCTTTAGCTTTTTCAGCTACTTCTTTTTGACTTTCATTTAAATAGAAAATAGCAGAGCGATATTGAGTGCCAATATCGTTGCCTTGACGATTTGTAGTTGTGGGATCATGCAAACGGAAAAAATGATCTAAAATTTCACCCAAGGAAACTTTGCTAGCATCAAAGAAAATCTCAATGGCCTCAGCGTGCCCTGTATTTCCTTTTTTTACATCGGTGTACTTTGGATCTTTAAGGGTTCCTCCTGTGTAACCGACATTAGTTTCTAAAACTCCAGGAAGTTTACGGATGAGATCCTCTACTCCCCAGAAGCAACCACCCGCTAGGATAGTTCTTTCTCTTTTTTCACTTAAAAATTTCTCCTCTTTTTTAGCAAAGAGGGTGAGATATTTTTCATACCCTTCTTTAACCAAATCATTGACGGGAACAAAACGCATGGAGGCAGAATTAATGCAATAGCGACTGCCACCTTTAGGGCCATCAGGGAAAACGTGCCCCAAATGAGAGTTCCCTTGTTTAGAGCGAACTTCGGTTCTGGGAGCTAAAAGTTTAAGATCCGTTTTAGAAATAATATTTTTTTCATCGATAGGTTTAGTGAAACTAGGCCAACCCGTACCTGAGTCATATTTATCTAAAGAGCTAAATAAGGGTTCGCCACTTACTACATCCACATAAATTCCTGCTTCTTTATGATTCCAATACTTATTTTTAAAAGGAGCTTCTGTTCCTTCTTCTTGAGTGACATGATACTGCTCTGCGGTTAGCTTCTTTTTTAGTTCGTCTTTATTGTCGTTAGAAGTCATGGCTTTTCCCCATAAGTTAAAACAAATAAGCAGTAGAGTATTAAGTACTAATTTTTTTTGCATGAGTAATAATATCTCTTAAACTGATCCCATTTGTATAGTTAGCAAAAAGAATAAGTCCTGTGGTTGGATGTTTTTTTATTTGCTCTATTATTTTTTGTCTTTTTAAATTGTAACAAGGAATACCTTTTTCCCAAAAAGTAAATTTTTTTTCTAAAATATTAGTTAAACTAAAACTAGGGGCAAGTCTTGTAAGGTCTTGCCTAATTTGCGTTTCATGCTCTGTGGATTTATGAGAAATAAAAGTGTAACTGCGCCAGTTAAGATTCCTTACACGATGAGGGAAAATAGCGGAGTTATGTAAAATCCCTGTATTCTCATAATGAGATAAGGGAGAGAACAAAACACCAAAGGCACCTTCCAAGGCTTTAATTTTTTCTGAAGTTATATAAGTTGCAGTTTTAAGAGGGATATAAGGAATTGCTTTTAAGAGTGGAGACAAAAAACTCCAAGCACCGTGAGACGAGAGTATCTCTGAAGCTGTAGAAGCATGAGTGCAAATAATATGATTCACATCCTCTGTAAGGGGAGCTGTTGCTTCATAGATAATATGCTTTTCTAGATTTTTTTCTAAAGATTTAATCAGCTCCTGCATACCATTTTTAAAGCTGACAGAAGTTGCTTTATTTTTATTTTTTTTTCTTAAAAGATTTTTAAAAAAAAGAAAATAATTGCAAGGGATAGGATCTTTGAAAATACTGTGGAAGGAGAGTTCACGGCAAGAGGTGGCATAAATTCCTTGGAGAGCTGTTGTCAAAACTTCATCACAAATTTTTTCTCCCAAAAGAGGAGCGAAGAAATCAAAAACAGTCATTTCTGGAAACTTCGGTGTGCTTCTAAAAAGCTTAGGCAAAATAGTCATAATTTCTAAAAAAGAAAGCGGAAAACTTTGCATTTTATTTTTACGAATAAGATAACGCTTTAGAGGATGATGAGCTGGTAAAACTTCTAATTTAAGCTCAGTAAGTAATTCCCACACATCCTCATTGGTAAAAAGAGCATTGGCGGCTGTTTCACATAAGCCGTAAGACGAATTTAAGGTATTAATAAGTCCCCCAGCTTTTTTTTCTTTCTCAAAAAGGGTAACGTCATATCCTTTTTTTTTGAGATAGTAGCCAGCTATAAGTCCTGAAATACCTGCCCCATGAATAAAAACTTTTTTAAAATTAGGATTTAAACATCCTAAGATGGGCGAGACCATGCTTAAAGACTAGTTGTCATTTTTTGTAATTCACCATTTTCTATCATCTCGGTCACAATATCGTTGCCACCAATCAGTTGTCCTTTAATATAAATTTGAGGATAAGTTGGCCACTTAGAATAAGCTTTGACTCCTTCACGGATAGCATCGTCACTTAAAACATTAAAAGTTTTATAAGGTTTTTGTAAACTATTGAGAACCGCTACGGTATTAGCAGAAAAGCCGCACAGTGGGCGTTCAGAAGTTCCTTTGATGAAAACAAAAATATCAGAAGAAGAAAGCATTTTCTTTATTCTTTCTTCAGCGGGAAGCTCTCCTTGATGATCTTCGTAGGTTGAACCGTAATTTTTACTTTCTTTATCCATCTGGATTTTACAGTGACTAGTCATATTAAACTCCTATTTTTTGGGATTATATTTTTCATTAAAAGTTTGGTGGGTCATTGTTTTTATTTTCACAGCATGAATTTTTTCTTTCAGGCTTTCTTTTAAAATATCCATAATCATGCGATGTTGTTCCAGCAACATTTTATCTTTAAAGGCATCACTGGCCACTAAAATATCTAAGTGATCGTGCGTTCCAGTCAGATCGTTGATTTGAACCACAGCATCTGTAAGAACAGAGGTAATCATCTCTTTTACTTCGTTTAAATTATTTGTCATTTTTTAAGCTCCCGTAACTATAAAATAGCTAGTGATATAAGTAAGAGTTCTGAGGGTTAAAGTGATCATTCCAAGCTTCCTATGCAAAGGACGTACACTCCCATCTCCTCCAGCTAATCTTCTACCAAAATAAATAAGAAAAAAGTAGAGCAGGGTCGTACTTATAGCAAAAGATACGTGAATATTAAGAATCCAAGGGTTTTTTAAAGTTTGCATAGCCTTGGCAATGGCCCCACGGTTTAACTCAATTTGCAGAATGAGTAGGAGATCCCAAATAATGGCCGTAAGCATTAAACGAATATGTTTAGTTTTTTGTCTTCTGAAAAAAAATCCTAAATAAAAGATTGCAAGAATGAGAGTGGATTGAATTTGATATAACATAGCACTTGGCATAATGTTCCTTGGATGTTCTGCAGAAGAAAATAACGAGGATTCTAGCACAATGAATAATTTAGGCAAATGGGTTGTTTTAGATATTGAATCGACAGGAATTGACCCTACGAGTGATGAAATTATTGACATCGGATTTTTACAATTTGAAGGGACAAAGCTTGTTCGTAAATTTTCTTCCTTGGTGCGTCCAAAGAACACCAATCTTTCAGAGTTTATAAGGAAGCTTACAGGTCTTAAGCCTGAAATGTTTACTAAAGCACCCTTTTGGGAACAAGTTCAAAGTGAATTATGGGATTTAGAAAGTCACACTCTCTTGGCCCACAACGCCTCCTTTGAAGAAAATTTTCTCAAAAAACATTTTGAAAATAATCAAGTAGAGGCTCCTATTTTTTTAGACAGCTT
>JAGOVR010000115.1 GCA_018060635.1 Bacteriovoracaceae bacterium | reverse complement strand
GTCTGGCCGTTTCCTGCACCATGGTTCTGAAGGTGGTGTATTTTCCTCCTAAAATAACATGAATGAGAGGATGAGGACGTAAGACTTGGTGATGACGACTAACGAGTCCTAGTTCTTTATTTCCCTCACTCACTAAAGGACGAATGCCTGCAAAACTTCCCACAATAAATTCTTCATGCAGAGGGTGAGCAGGAAAATAACTATTCCAAACACTTTGCAGATATATTTTTTCTGCAGGTGATATTTCAAGTGAAAAGGTTTCATCTTTTTCTTCAGTGGTTCCGAGCAAAATAGCTTCTTTATGGGGAATGGCAAAGACAATCCGCTTATTATCTACAGGTAAAACTAGAGGATGGGGCATATTAAAAATTTTATGACTTACCCACAAATGAGAGCCTTTGGATAAACTTAAGCGAGGTTTCCAATTTAAAAAATTAAAATTTTCTAAGAGTTTATCGGTAAAGGGGCCAGTACAAAAAACTAAGTGAGCACAGGATATTTTTTTGCCAGAAGATAATGTCAAATGAAATCCCTTAGATGCAGGTTCTACCGTTTGCAAGAAGTTATGTTCAAATGTGGAGACACAAGACTCATGTAAAGCATCTTGCAAACAGGCCAGGGCCAGTTTTTGGTCACTCATAATGGCATCACTGTAAACGCCAGCACCTAAAAGATGCTGAGAGGCAAGTGTTGGAAAAATACTTAAAAGTTTTTTACTTCCAATCATCTGATGACGATTTTTAAAGTGAGATAAGAGATCATAAAAAGAAAGTCCAAGATTTAGGGTAAAAGGAGAGGGAGTATTTTTCTTATAAAGAGGAAAATAGAAATTTTTTCTCTCACAATACTCAGGTAAAAGCTTGAGCCAAACTTCTTTTTCTTGCAAGGCCTCAGCAATCAGATCAAAATCCAGTGTTTTTAAATAACGAATTCCCCCATGGAGCATTTTAGATGTTTGTGAGCTAGTTTGACTGGCAAAACTATTTTTTTCGATCAGCGCAGTTTTTACTCCATGCAGAGACAGATCTCGCAAAAGACCTATACCTGTAATGCCACCACCAATAATGGCCACTTCAAAAAAATTATTTGGGGAAGTATTCAAATTTATTTTGCTCAAGGTTATGACTATCCACACTGCCTTTCTCATCATCATTATATTGCTGAGAAGGGTGAACGTCTCGGGAGATTCCTATTTGGATATTAACATTAAAACGGCGTAATTTATGACCAAGATAGATGGCAGAATATTCACTTAAATGAGAAACTAAAACAGCACCACGGCTAAGAGAGTTTAAAAAAGTTTCTTCTTGATCGGGAGGAATGAGTCCATGATTTTTTAAAATAATCTCAATATCTTTAGCGTCATGAGGGCTCGTAATCCCTTTGATGAGTAAACTAAAAGGAGGATTTCCTCCCAAGGATATTTTTCCATAAGTCATATTTTCAGCAAAATTTTTAACATCAGAAAGATCTTCATCTCTCGTGATGTCTTGCACAGAGGTAGGAGGTTCTTCCTCCTGAGGGGTATCAAAAGAGGGGGCCATCATTTCATCAATATAAAGGCTGGTGTCATCATTAAGATCTATTTGTGTATTACTGGTAAGTTCTGAGGAGTATTCTTCTGTCGTGAGATCGGAAGAATGTTCAGGTTCCTCTTGCGAAAAGTCTGGTAATGCAATAGCAGTTTCTTCAGTTTCCTTAGATTCCTCATCAGAGTAGAGGGGAGATGTTGTGGTTTTTTCTTCTACTGGTTGGAGAGGTTTTTCTTTAGTATGAGTGTTATCCAAAGTATCAAAGCGAGTAAGTTCAGGATGAGTCGGATCTTGATGAAGATAATCAGAGAGATCTTCTAAGCGAGTTAGATCATCATCGTCTTTCTTGGGTGGCTTTGCTCCATCTTTATTATTCTTAGGGTTCACCATAAAAAAATTATATCCTATTTCCCATGGCAGTGTTTAAATTTTTTGCCTGAACCACAAGGGCAAGGATCGTTACGCCCTGCTTTTTCAGCCTGATGACTGCTCTCAGCTCTATTTTTTTGTTGTTCTTGTTTTGCCATGGCTTCTTGATGGGCCTTCATTTGTGCCGCTAGATAAGCCTCTTGTTGTCTTTTTATTTCTTCAATTTCTTCTTTAGTATAAAGACGGACAGAGAAAATTGTTTGTACGACAGAATGCTTGATGGCATCTTTCATTTCTTCATAAAGAGCGAAAGCTTCTCGTTTGTATTCGACCAAAGGATCTTTTTGTCCATAAGAACGAAGGTTAATACCTTCTTTTAAATGATCTAAAGAAAGGAGATGATCTTTCCAATGAGAATCAAAACTGGAAAGGAGTATTTCTCGTAGAGTATTATCAACTGTTTCAGTGTCGTAAGCTTTTAGTTTTTCTTCTAAAATATCTTTTGCTACTTGATGAATGTAACCTAGCAAATCAGCTTGATAGCTATGAATACACTCTTCAGCAGAAAGATTTTTTTCTTGAAAGAAAAGAGTTTTAAAAGCACGGCTCATGTCTTCCCATGGCCAAGCTTCCAGTGTTGTTTTTCCTTCAGGGCGATAAGTATTTATAAAAGATTCACAAACATGAGAAAGCATATCTTGCAACAGCTCATGATTTCCTTCTTTACTTAAAATTTCTCTACGTAAGCGGTAAATAAGTTGGCGTTGCTCGTGCATAACATTGTCAAAATCCAGAAGGTGCTTCCTAATATCAAAATTATGCGCTTCCACTCTTTTTTGGGCCTTAGCAATCGCATTACTAATCATGTTGTGCTCAATAGGCTCATCATCTTTCATTCCCAGCGTTGTCATGATTTTTTTTATACGATCTGAACCAAAAATACGCATAAGATCATCTTCTAAAGAAAGAAAAAATTTTGATTTACCAGGATCTCCTTGACGACCAGAACGGCCTCTTAATTGATTATCAATACGACGAGCTTCATGTCGTTCCGTTCCGATAATACACAGACCACCTAGGACTGTAGTCTCTGGGGTTAGTTTAATATCAGTTCCACGACCTGCCATATTGGTGGCAATAGTGACAGAACCTTTATGCCCAGCTTTAGCAATAATGAGAGCTTCTCGTTCATGTTGTTTAGCATTGAGAATTTCGTGAGGAACATTTTTTTGATTCAGAATACGAGAAAGTTCTTCAGAACTTTCGATAGAGATAGTTCCTACTAAGACGGGTTGCCCTTTTTTATAAAGCTCTTCAATCATATGGGCCGCTGCTTGATATTTAGCCGTTTTAGAAGAATAGATCACATCGGCTTGATCTTCACGAATCATAGGAAGATTGGTAGGAATAACAACGACTTCTAAATTATAGATCTTTTTAAATTCTTCAGCTTCTGTGTCGGCTGTTCCTGTCATCCCAGAGAGTTTTTTATAGAGTTTAAAATAATTTTGGAAAGTAATGGATGCCAGCGTTTGGTTTTCTGATTTTACCATAACGCCTTCTT
Organism: Bacteriovoracaceae bacterium; assembly: GCA_018060635.1. Classification (GTDB taxonomy): domain Bacteria; phylum Bdellovibrionota; class Bacteriovoracia; order Bacteriovoracales; family Bacteriovoracaceae; genus JAGOVR01. Next base: position 935 of record JAGOVR010000115.1, on the reverse strand, counting down.
TTGCTTCAACTGATTGATGGAGTCCATCCGACCAACGAGAGCCTTCTTTCAGTCGTCCTGTAAATTCATCCACGATAATAACTTTACCTTCTTTCACCACATAGTCGACGTCTTTTGTAAAAAGAGTATGGGCACGTAAAGCTTGATTTACATGATGAATAAATTCTAGATGTTTCATTTCAAACATATTATCAATGTTAAACATACGTTGAATTTCACTTACTCCTTCATCAGTTAAGACGGAGGTTCGAGCTTTTTCATCAACGGTGTAATGGATATCTTTAGTTAATTTGGGAATTATTTTTGTAACAACTTGGTAAGGCTCAACACTTCCATCACTTGGGCCAGAAATAAGCAGAGGCGTTCTTGCTTCATCGATAAGAATCGAATCGACTTCATCCACAATACAAAAATGGTGATCTCTTTGAACATAGTCATCTAAATCAAATTTCATATTGTCACGAAGGTAATCAAAGGCAAATTCATTATTGGTTCCGTAAGTGATATCTGCTTGATAAGAAATTCTACGGTCAGCATCACTCATTTGATTTAAGATACAGCCTACGGAAAGACCCAGCCACTGATACAAGACTCCCATTTCTTGAGAATCTCTTTTGGCCAAGTAGTCATTGACAGTGACAAGATGCACTCCTTTTCCTGTGAGCGCATTGAGATAAATGGGCATGGTTGCTGTGAGCGTTTTTCCTTCTCCTGTTTTCATCTCCGCAATACAACCTCTATGTAAAACCAGTCCTCCCATGAGCTGAGCATCGAAGGGACGCATTTTGAGAACACGCAGGGAGGCTTCTCTCACAGTAGCAAAGGCTTCAGGTAAGATGTCATCAAGGTTTTTCCTTGGGCCAAGAGTTGTTGGAATTTTTTAGTTTGATTTTTTAACTCTTCATCCGTTAGTTTTTTTATTTCTGCTTCCCAAG
>JAGOVR010000022.1 GCA_018060635.1 Bacteriovoracaceae bacterium | reverse complement strand
AAGCAAGATTATGTGTAAAGGCAAGTAATTGATCCCAATTAAAACGCCTAGGAGGGCCTATCTTTTTAACTTGATACTCTGTTCTAAAAAATCCTTTCATTCCGACAACCACGCCTCCAAGCACTTCAATAAAGGCACTTGCCTGATCAACGGTTGGTGCTTTTAAAAAAATCTCTGCTGCATTTATTTTCTTAGCTCTTAACCCTAAAAAATCTTTATCAAATAAATTTTTATATTTTTCAGAAATTTTAGTAACTATAGTGGACGGTTCTATACTAGCTCCCAAGATAGCTACTGTTTCTGCCAACTCATTTGCAGCAACGACTTAATCATTTACTAGAAGCAGCTTTCCAAACTCAATAATCATTTTATCTGTTCCAAATTTTTCTTTCAAAAACACAAGCTCAAGCTGCTCAGCAATTTCATACCTTTTATCAAACTCTCTATTCTCAATCAAAATAGTCCTATATACTTTTCCCAGTTGCCCTGAAATTTTTGCAAGCTCTTTTGTAATATTTTGTAGGTCAGGGAAATATTCCAAAATTTTCCGCCATTCATCATCTAACGAGAAAGCTTCCCCTTCTGATTTAGAGGAAGGCTTACTTGTTTTTTTATTTTTTAATATCGATAAATCATATTCTTTTTTTTTATCTTGATGGGACAAAATCTCATATGCTTCATTGATCTCTTGCATACGCCTAATTTCACCACTTTGCTTATCAGGATGGTATTTTTGAACTAGAGCCCTATATGCAGCTTTTATAACAATTTCTTCTGCACCTTCTGATACACCTAAAATTTCATAATAATTTTTCATGCTTTATACACCTCTCAAGACTAACTACTATTTTCTTCTAACACTGGCAATTTAATTAGAAGTGAATCTTATCAATAACCACAGTCTATACAACCCAATTAATAATTGGAATACATGAAGGATACCTCACTTTAATTTTTATCATAAAATTATCCTTGCCTAATCCACCTAATTAGTGTATATACATAAATATGTTCTCTTGGGACACCAACAAAGCTATTAGCAATTTTGAGAAACATGGAATTTCTTTTGAAGAAGCTTCCACTGTTTTTGCTGATTCTGATGCCTTGGATTGGGAAGATAAAGAACACTCTGAACATGAAAAACGCTTTAAAAGATTAGGGAAATCTATAATGGGGAAAATTCTCCTTGTTATCTATGCTCCGAGGAGGTTACAAAATGACAAAGAAACAATCAGGATTATCAGTGCAAGGCAAGCTAGCCGTAAGGAACGTCAAACATATGCTGGATAAAAATATCGATTTTTCAGACATTCCTGAATCTACCGATCAAGAATTAAAAAATGCGAAAAGAGTAGGCAGACCAAGATCAGGTAATCCCAAGCAACTTATTGCTTTAAGAATTGATCCTAGACTTCTTAGTAAATTAAAAAAACTTGCTTTGAAAAAAGAAAAACCCTATCAAACATTTATCCATGAATTATTAGAAAAAGTCTGTAAAAAAGCGGCTTAAATATTTTTTTCAACCTTGGGTAACTTACTGACTAAATAAAGCGGGACAAGAATGAGTACACATCCTATAAAATAAGGACTGCCACTGCCCCACTTGCCATAGACAATACTCGCAAGCAGAGGGCCCAGTACACGGGCCAAAGCTCCTAAGGCCCTGAACACTCCGAAACTTTTTCCCTGATGCTCAGAAGGGGCGTAAAGAGATGTGAGAGAGGTTAAGCAAGGAATGATAATGGCACTCCCACAGGCCATAAAAAAGAGACCACTGTAAAGAAGTAGCTTGCTCTGAGCAAAACCAATCAAAATAAAAGCAGGGATCATAAAAAGAAAACCTACCAGTGTTAATTTTTTCTCTCCAATACTATGCGCTTTCCTACGCACAAAACCACCTTGCACTAAAGCTAAGATAAATCCCACAAAAACAAAAATCATACCATTTTGTGCAGGAGTAAATCCTAAGCGTTCTACGGCTAAAAAAGTCAGAGAAAATTCTGCACCTGAAAAAATAATCAGAAAGATAAAATTAGAATAACTGGTAAGATTAACTCCTTTAAAAGGAAGGGGCTTTAAAATTTTAAAAAGATTGTTACTGCGTTTATAGAGAACGACTCCTCTCTTTTCTGTAGGAAGTGTTTCTTTAAAGTATTTAGCGACCAAAATAAGATTAAGTAAACAAAGTACAAAAGAAATAAGAGCAGGTGTTGAAAAAGGATTAATTCCAAATACCAAAGACTCAGGGAAAAGCATATCTAAACGGATCAAGCTACTGAGTCCCCCAAGCGCAGGCCCTAAAATAAATCCCAGTGCGAACGCAATTCCGATCATGGCCATACCTTTAGTGCGATTTTTTTCACTAGTCACATCCGCTACAGCGGCTGTTGCAGTAGAAATATTTCCCGCCATAATTCCACCGATCAAACGAGAAAAAATAAGTATGGTAAAAGAGCCTGAAAAAAACCAGAGGAGATAACTGAAAGTAAGACCTGTAATAGAAATAAGAAAAACTTTTCTGCGTCCAATCTTATCTGATAAATTCCCCCAAAAAGGAGTGGCAATGAATTGGCAAAGGGAATAAAGGGCCCCTAAAACTCCTCCAAATAAAACTAAACTTCCACTACTGGAAAGACCTGCACTAGACATGGATTGGCTCGTTTTAAAAATTATTTTAAGAAAAAAGTTTTCTGGATCCACTTCTAAGTAGTGACGGGCCATGGCAGGAAAAAGAGGAAACACAATCGAGAAGCCAATGAGATCTAAAAAAAGAATAAAAAATATAAGTTTAAGTGTTTTTTTAGTTTCAGGACCTAAGGCTTCATCACTTTTTTGTTCTAACTTAGGCATTTCTTCCACCTTTTTTTTGAGATTTATTTCTTGTGTTTTATTGAAGCCTTCAGAGTAGCTTTTTAAAAAACGAGCATAGTCATCACACCACGTATCCTCATCATTAAGGCAAGGAATAAGGGTTAGATCTCCCCCTGCTTCTAAGACGGCTTCTCTTAATTCATGGCCAATTTCATCAATAGTTTCTAAGCAATCCGCCGTAAAGCTAGGACAATAGACTGCTAAATTTTTCTCACCCTTTTTAACTAGTTCGAGGGCCTTATCATCAGTTGCAGGCCCTAACCATTCTTCGCTCCCAAAGCGAGATTGAAAGCTTAAAAAAATTTTATCGGAAGGGAAATTTTCTATCCCTTCTTTGAGTAGAATGAACGTCTCTAAACAATGTCTGTAATAGGGATCTTTTTTTATAGTTACTCTTCTCACAGGAATACCATGAAAAGAAATAATGAGGGCTTGTGTTTGTGGATTTAATTTTAAATGTTCATGAATATGCCGAAGACTTCCTTGAATAAAACTCGCATCTCTATGAAAAGAAGTCACAAACTCAAAACTTGGAATTTGTGCTTCACCTTGAATACTTTTAAAAAATTGATCCATGACGGAAGCGGTCGTGCCTTCACAGTATTGAGGGAATTGAGGGATAATAACCCAATGAGAAGCTCGCTCTGCTCCTTCTGTTTGCCACTTACTTAAAACATCTTTGATTCGAGGTGAAGAAAGAACAAAGGCATAATCAACTTCATCAACTGGTAAGAACTTGGCATTTAATTTTTGGGCAAAATTCCTCGTATATTTTATGAGCGGGAATTCTTTCCCATCCCAAATACGAGCATAGGCCCTCGCCGATTTTTGAGGTCTAAAAGGCAGAATAAAAAGATATAAAATAATTCTCCAAATAAAACGAGGCAAATCAATAAGTCTTGGATCTAGCAAGAATTCTTTTAGATAACGACGAACATCGCCAACTTGAGGAGAACGAGGAGAACCCAATTGAACCAACAGATATTTTGTTTTTCTTGCCATATTTTTAAGTGACCTTAAGATCTAATCATGTTAATGAAATTAACATAAACTTACTATGGGAAGGGTTCTTATGGCAAACCAAGGGATAAAAAAATTTAAGCACTTAGGAAATACCACGACCTCCTATGCGACTGATTATGACCCTTCACTATTAGAGGCAATCGCTTTTAAGAAAACCAGTAATGATTTGTGGGTAAGTTTTATTTGTCCAGAATTTACTAGTCTTTGTCCAAAAACAGGTCAACCTGATTTTGCTAAAATTTTTATTAACTACATTCCCGATCAAAAAATTGTAGAATCAAAATCCCTTAAGCTTTATCTTTTTAGTTTTAGAAATCATGGTGACTTTCATGAAGAATGTGTGCAGAAAATGACATCTGACCTTAAAAAACTTTTAAACCCACTCTATCTAGAAGTTATTGGGGCCTTCACTCCTCGTGGAGGAATTGCCATCTATCCCTTTGCGAGTGTGGCCCAAAAATCTCATAGTGCCTTACAAAAAGAGCGCAAGAATAATTACGCTCCTGCAAAGTACACTATGGATGTAAATTTTCTTTACTAATACTCAATGAGGCAAAAAAAAAGGGGAACTCCTGCAAGTTCCCCTTTATTACAAACATCCGTGTTAAAAATAAGTCCGTCCTGTGACTTATTCTTTCCATTATAACTAATCTCAAAAAAGTTAAAAGTAAAAACTAAATAAGAAAAAATTTTCCTACCTGTATTTATTACATTAAAAAAAATATCCGATAAAATCCCACGGGCCTTATCTTCTAAAGGCCCTAAAATACACTAAATTTCTACTGAATGAGTCGGCAAAGGAATATTTTTTTTGTATAGTTGGGTATGAAGAACGAGGGAATTTTTATGAAAGTAGGACTGAAAAATATTTTTTTTATGGCCTTGTTTTTTTCTTTGAGTTGTGCTCGTATCGTACAAGTCTTTGAAAAAGACCGAAAAAAGAAACAATCTCTCCAGATGACTTCTCTCTCTGTGAAAAAGAAGAAAGAAAAAGAAATCATTTGTTCCTCTGCTGAAACACAGATTTCCTTCGCTGGGCTTTCTGTAGAGAATCAACAAATTTTTGAAAAAATTTTACAAGAAAAATTGACTTCTTTTTCTTCGCCACAAAAAGCAATTCTTTGGATTCTTTTTCAAATGCAAACCCTCTCACATATTCATAATCCGTCAGCTGGTTTGCAAATTTTTATTTTAAAACAAAAGGGACAGCAACAAGACTCTTTCTTTTTTAATACAACAAATCAACAAAAAGAAAATCCTTCCTTGCATCTTTTATATGATATGTTAAAAAAAACAGACCCTTCCATCTCGTTAGCTTCTCTGGAACAAACACTCTCTAAAAACTTACCTTCAAAGCTTTTTTTAGAAGAAGGCCTTTATCATTTTCTTAAAGACAGAACTACCTTCATTGAAAAGTCCTTACCCCTCAAAGAACGTTATCTCCTATCAGGAGAACCGCTGGAAAATCAAGACAAGATTGCGCCGCTTTCTTCGTCACCTGCATTGAAAGAATTTATGCCCTTAGAAGATGTAACCTTATCCTCTTTAAAACCAACCACTATTTGGGAGAACTCCCCTCTTCTCTCTTCTTGTAATGAGAAAAATTCTCCCTCTACTATTTTGTCTTATGAGAGTGCCCAGCATTTTGTTCATCCTTTTGCTTTTTATGAAAAAAAAGGAGATGAATCTTTTTTTATGTTGGGTGTTTCAAGCATTCAATATGCTCAGACTGGACTGCAGGAAGAAAAAGGACTCCTAAAGGGAGATGCTCTTCATCAGGTGGGTGTTTTTTGCTCTTTAAAAAATGCGAACGGACAAAGTTTGGGCCTTATCTCCCTTAAAGAAAAAGATCCCTTCCAGCATATTAAACATTTAGACCCTAAATCTCTCATGTCTTTGCAATCACTTTCTCATCTATCCAAGTGGGCCGGAAGTCCCCGTTATGAATATCTGAACTCCCCGCCTCGCTTACTCTTAGAAGGAACACAACTTTCCAGACAACAACTTCAATCTTTTTTACAAGAAAATACTCCTGTTTATGATGCCTCCCCTTTAGGTCTCATTTGGGGATTTGGAATCTTAAGTCATGAAGAAGGACTTTTTTTAGATCCTAGAACTTTTTTTAAAGGGGAGAAACTTTCATGTCTTACACCTTAATATTAGAAGGAATGGCATCTGGTAAAACCTATCAGTACCCCGTTACAGAAAATGATCTGCCCCAAACACTGATGGATTTCTTAGTGACAAAAAACGTTCCCGTAGCCTCTTCTTGTGGTGGGCGAGGAATTTGTAAAAAATGTCAAATTTTACATCAAGAGGCTTGTTTTTTAAGTTGCAGTATTTTACTTAAAGAACTTTTTAGAGAAACGAAAATAGTCTATATTAGCTTAAGCTATTACTAAAAAGGAGTCTTATGCGCTACCTCTCTATTGATATAGAGGCCACAGGTTTAGATGAAACCGATCTTATTATTGAATTTGCGGCCCTTCCTTTTGATAGTCAAACAAGAGAAGTGGAAACTAACCTTAGTTTTCACCATTATATAAAATGTCCTTCTTTTGAAGATTTAAAACCAAAATTGAACCCATGGGTTATTGAACATAATGAAAAACTTATCCGTCAGGCTTCTATGCAAGGACTTCCTTTACTTGATTTTAAACAAGCATTTCAAACTTATTTAGAATCTGATCCCTTAAAAAATTTCTTTAAAGGTAAAAAAATAATCCTTTTTGGGAAATCGCTTAATGCTATTGATCTTCCTTTTTTAAGTCGTGATCTTTCATGGGATTTTATGCGAAAATATTTTTCTCACAAAGTTTTAGATCTTTCCGCAGTCAACTATGCCTTAATTGATTATAAAAAAATTCCACCTCATGTTGATTCAGGTTCTGAGCTGATGAAATATTTTGCTATGGGAGAAGTAGCGCATACTGCCTTAGAAGATGCTAAAAACACCATTACACTTTATTTTAAGCTTTTAGATCACTAATTTTTTGCCATATAGCTATTAGTTTTTTTCTTAGACTTAGCAGGTTTAGGTAAAAAAGCCATTGGATCCAACTTTGTATTTTTTTTACGTACTTCAAAATGTAAGTGAGGTCCTGAAGATCTTCCTGTATTTCCAATAAGAGCAATGGTCTGTCCTCGCTTCACTTTTTGATCTTTTCTGGTTAAATTTTTACTCGCATGAGCATAAACAGTATACATATCCTTGCCATGAGAAAGAATGGTTAAATTCCCATATCCACTTAACCCATTTCCTGAATAAATCACTTTCCCACTTTGTACAGCTAAAATAGCTTTTCCTCTTTTGGCTGGAATATCAATTCCATCATGATTACGTCCATTTCTTTTTCCAAAATAAGAACTAATAGTTTGAGAAGCAGGAACTGGCCATAAAAATTTAGACTTTGCAACATAGACAGGTGCCTCTTCGCTGTCCTCTTTTTCCGAAGGTATACCTGTAGGACTGCTACTAGGTGGATTTCTTTTTCCAATTCCATCTAAAATCTTAATAAGAAATCCACGTGCTAAAGGAATAAGAACCCATTCCCCATTTTTTAATTTTAAATCTGGATTGGCATTTCTAATAGATTCAGGTGAAACATTATACATAGCCGCTAACTGATCAATGCTGTCGCCTTTTTGCGAGCGAATATAGTGCCCACTTTTCACATGAGAGCAAGAAATAAGAAATAGAGTAGCAAAAAGGAATAGAACAAATCTTTTCATTTTACTATTCTAATCTCGCCCTCTCTTTACTTCCTAGTGTGGTATTTATTGCCTATATTAAAATAAATTAAAAACGATCTAAAAGATGACATAACGAGCTGAAAATATAATCTGCATGAGTTGTTCCTACTGATTCTGGATGAAATTGGAAGGTGATTCCTCTTTCAAAATATCCTGCTAAAATATGACCTCTTTCTTTGGCAAAATGAGACTCATTCTTTGTATCTATAACCTGTAGCGAATTATAACGTTGAACTTGCATTTTTTTTCCCCATAATTCTTTTGCAAAAAAATTAGGCCAAGCGGGAATCGTAAAATTTACACTAGAGCCGTGAATAGGAAAAGGTGAAACAGTCACAGGATAATTTTTAAGACTCCAAAGGATTTGATGTCCTAAGCAAATTCCCAAATGAAAGAAGTTATTTTTTTTAAATAGAGGTTTTATAAGAGGAAAAAGAAAAGCATAATCCTCAGGATGTCCTGGCCCTGGACCATAGACTAAGCAAACCTTTTCCTTACTTTTTTCTATCTCTCTAAAAAAAGAAGTAACATGGTCATATTCAATAACATGAACTTTAATTTTTTTTTGCTCTAAACTAACTCGAATATTATGAACAAAGCTATCTTGAAAATCCAGTAGGAAGACTTCTCTTTTCATTTTGCTCCAACACCTGTAAATCCTTCCCCACTAAAGTTCAACATAAAATTAAAAAGAAACCTATTATCCACAACGGTTTTGATATAATTGAGAGAAAGCTTCCAACAATCACTGCTGGGAGTGTAAATGAGTCCATAATCATTACTAATAAATTTTTCAATAGCTAAATCATAATAAGAGTTAAAAGAAAAACCCAAAGTTTCAAATGGGCTAAAGAAACTTCTAAACAGTAAATTTTGTGTGCGTGGAACAGTTAAAGAATTTAAAAAAAGTGTAGCTCCTAAGCTAAGTGCAGATAATCTTTTATCAATTGAGAAGTCCGTAATATTTTTGCCCGTTTGATGAAAATAAGTTTCACTCGCTGTAAAGCTCCAACTGGCCACGTTAAAACCTGTAGTAATGAGCAGTCGAGTCAGATCATCCGCAAACGTCGCACGGTCTGTAGATAACTCTACGCCTTGAGAAACGTTAAAGTAGGCAATTTTATTATAATCAAAATTGTTATTCAAATACCTTCCATCTTGAAAAGGATTAAAATTCCTAGGTGTTTTTCTTATCAGAGTATTATTCCACTGTAACTCCATGGTGTTCCCTGGTGAAATTTCTTTAAGGGACTCATTTGTTCCAAAAGTATTTTGTTCCACGCGAATAGAATCCCAATAATCAAAAAGTCCCTGACTGCGACTAATTTGAGTTCTAAATTGATTATTACCATGATAACTCTGACTGGCGGTATAGTGATGCCTCAATTTTATTTCTTGCGAGTGGCGATAGGACTCGTGAATTTTTTCTTTAAAATCACGCTCAATTTCTTCTCCAAAAAGAGGAGCCTTGGCAATCATCGTATTAGTTTCTCTCATGTTCTGTTCTGTCTTACTTACCTGTGTGTCTTGAACAGCAATTTTTTCTACATAAGCAAGGCCATAGATTTTATCTAACTCAAAAGAAAACTCTGTTAAGAAAAGAGACGCATTTTTCTTTGCATTTTCAGCTCCCTCTTTTACAAAGTCATAGTACTGTGAATCATAGGTCCATTTTGTTTTTAGTTTCAATGGTCCTTGTAAAAAATGCCAATCCACATAGGGGTTAACCATCAGACGATGAGCATTACGAAAATCTGTAGTCTCTAAAAAATGATTTTGTTTGAAATGAGTATATTCTGTATCTAGCCCTATCATTGTTTTTTGTAGAAATGGGATAGAGCTACGCCATAACGTAATAGGTTTAAGCGAAGTTTTAATACGAGGAAGAATTTGCACATAGGAATCATCAAAAAGGGTGGGATTAGAGACCAATGCATTTTGTGCATACTGTGATTCAAAACTAAAATTAAAAAGAGAAGTTCGTAAATCCACAAAACCTTCACTCGATACCTCTGATCCCGTCACTTCATTTTGCGTATATCGCCTAAAATCTCTAAAAAAATCTAGATCGCGTGTCCCATGAAATCTAAAATGATGTGTAAGATGTTGCCCCCATTCATAGTGATGTTCATAACGAGTAAAATTTCTAGCGTAGTGTGTTCCTGAAGGATTTAAATCTGTTTTTGTAGGCAAATAAAGTCGATCATGGCTCACCATAGAATCGAGTTGAAACCATTTACTCTCTCCTAGTACCTGCCTATATTGAGCTTCAAATCCAAGCCCTCTATCTCCCCATACAGCTGGAGATAAGGTCATATCGGCATGAGGAGAAATGGCCCAAAACCATGGTTGTTCAAAGAAAAAACCTTCAGAAAAATTCATGGAAAATTCAGGAAATAAAAGCCCTGTTTGTCGCTCTTTTTTAATCGGAATCACAATATAGGGTAAGTATAAAATAACCACACCATTAACTTTAATCAAAGCATGATTCACATGAATATATTCGCCTGCTGTAATACGAACTTTTTTCCCATAAACTGACCAAGAACTAGGGCAATTTTTACAGGTGCTATATTCTGCTTCTTCCGCTAAATAAACATTCGGTGATTCTCTCTCTATTTTCTTCCCAACCACCGTATAGAGAGGGCTTGTTATGCGTGCATCATGAATAGACATGGCCTGTGTGACTAAATTATAATTAAGTCGCCCCCCATAGAGTGTCATCTCTGGACTGACATAACGAACATTTCCTTCTACTTGAATATCACCTTTGTTTTTATCAAAAGAGGCCATTTCTCCATAGAGCGTATCTGTTTTGTGAGTAATAATAACATTCCCTTGAGCCTTCAAATAATTTTGACTTTGAATATGGTAGGAATGATCTGCAAAAACTGTTACCTGATCTCCAATATTAAATTGAAAATTTTCTCTGGCCCCTAGCTGACCTGCAAAAAGAAAAACTACCCCTATCCAGAGCTTACTTAAAATTGGCAAGAATTTGTTTTTGAATTTCAGCAACAAAATAATATGATCCTGTAATTAGAATGTTTTTTTTTCCTGTTTCTGCGTGCAATACCTTTTTCCAATCTGCATGGTATTTAAAACTAAATTCATCTAAAACCTCGGGTGCTAATAACATGGCCTTGCTATGTTCAAAAGTGGTAAAAATAATTTCTGTAAAAAGCTCTCGGCTTTTATCTAAAATTTTTAATATCGCTCGGACTTCTTGCTCTTCTCGCATTGAAAAAGCAACTATAGCTAAATCCACTTTCATTTTCCTGTCAGTATACCTTTGCCCATGCAAAAAATGAATGAGTTTTCTCACTCCATCCACATTATGAGAACCATAAAAAAAGAGAGTCTTGTCTTTATAGAGGATTTCTTGCCCTCGTCCTAGGCTAAAAAATGTAGGATCTTGTATATTCTCTTTTGGCAATTGTTTCTGTAAAAGATAAGATAATCCCTCTAACGCCAGTGTTCTATTACAAACGCTAAAACTTTCTCCTTTTTTAAGCAGGCCTTCTTGATATAGATCTTTGTATGAGACCTTTTTTTGCTGACAAAAAAGAGCTGTCATATCCTGTAAATAACTCGTTTCAAGGCAACTCAACAAAACTTTTTCTTCCCTTGCCACACCCAGTTTTTCCTTTAATATTTCTCGTAAAGTGGAGCCTAAAATATTCATATGGTCTCTAGCAATCGACGTTAGCAAGACCACATCTGCAGAAAAAAAGTTCACTGCATCCAAGCGGCCGCCTAGACCCACTTCTAAAATAAGGACTTCATTTTTTTGTAAAAGAACCCAACGAATGAAGCATACAAATAAAAATTCGTAGTAAGATAACTGACTTTTTTGTTCATCCATTTCTTTTTTTAAATTTTGCAAAAGATCCCAAAGAGTCTCTAAATCAATATCGCCTTCTCTAGAACTAAATCGCTCCGTAACACTTAAAAGATGCGGCGAAGTCCATAGAGCGTAGGAAATATTTTGTTTTTTACATAAATGGGCCAAGAAATGGGCCGTTTCTCCTTTCCCATTAGTTCCTGCAATAGTGACAATTTTTACCTTTTTTTGCTGTAACAGTTCTTTAGGTGCAGTTAAAAAAGGCACCAACCTTTCAAGCCCTGGGTTAAATACCTCTTTACCTAGAGACTTTTCCAGCCAGTTTTCAATGAGTTGCGCATTTATTTGTTCATTTTTTATCATGTTGAAAACTTTATCATGTATCATTTCTATACCCAAGAATTCTATAGGGGTTTTTTAATTTTTATGACAAAACAACCGATAAAGCTTGTGATGAAGTCTTTTCTATTTTTTCTTATTTTTAGTTTTAATCTGCTGGCACAAGATGAGAAGTGTCTAACCTTACATATCACTGATGCTACTGAATTTAACGTCCGTATGGAGGGTTATCAATATTTTAACAACAAAAAAGTAAATGGTAGCATTACATATGATAATGTAGATAAATTTGAAACAATTTTAGGACGCCTCAAAAAAAATACCCAGTACAAAGTATGTAAGGCTCAAAATCGCTCTCTTTTTCTTACTGAAGATGAAGTAAAAGCTAATATCATGAAAGGTGATGAAGAGCGTTTTAAAGAAAATTGGGAAACAAAGAAAAAAGAAGACAGAAAAATTCATGTTGCCTTCACCCCTCAATTTTTTGGAAGTGAATCCATGTACTTTAGTTATGGAGATCAGAGGATTAATTCTCAAGACGCTTTAAAATGTTTGCAAATAGGAGATTGCTCTTCCCTTACTCAAGCAAATACTGGTAACAACCCGCCACAAAAAAAATCAGAAGAAAAACCAGCAGAAAAACTTGAAGAAAAAAATAGCGAAAAAGAAAAAGTGGTGACACCAGAACCAGAACCTGTAGATCCCTGTGACTATGAACAAATGAAACAACTTGTGGAAAAAATCCAAGTGGCCATAGCTCAAAATACTCACGCAAAATTGGCCTTAGCTCTACTAACGCTACAAACAAACTTCGATACAGCATTAGAAAAAAAAGTATCTCAAACTATTAAAATGACGGATGCTGAATTAAAAAAAGAAAATTATAAATCTTTAGCTGATAAAATAGTCGCCTCTCAAGCAAAGGATCCCACTCCCGATTTAAAAGCTTTATCGCAAGAATTACGTAGCGTTTATAATGAACTCGAATTTGTTAAAAAAGATCCTGCCTTTGTTTTTAATAAAAACAATGAAATGTATCTTAATGGTGAATCTTTAACTAAAGCTTTTGATAAAGGAAATGTAAAAGAAGTTGTTTTAGATGAGCATTATATCCAAACTATTTTAACAACACTTAAAGAGAAGACTTTTACAGAAAAAAGTTTGCCTGAACTGGTTAAACGTATCAAAGCTGAAAATAGTACACTCGAAACGGACACAACAACTCTGGCCGACATTTTAAATAAGTGCCCTAAATTTAAGAAGGCAGATGGCACTCTTTTCCCTCAAAGTTGCCAAGATATAGGAACAGACTTTTATAAACCTCTTTTTGATCTCTCAGAACAATCTGCAGATATTACCAAAGAATTTTTTGAGAAAACTCATTCTAATGATTTAGAAAGTAAATTAAAAGATATGAGCATAACAGATTCTACTTCTTCTAAAACAAAAGATGGAGATCCTCGTAATGACAAGGAAGAGGGAGATGAAGAAGATTTGTATGGAGAAAATAACTCCCCTTTAAATCCTAATCTTAACAGAGGAGCAGGCGCTCCTCCTACAATGCTGGTTCCTGCCATGTTCTAAGCTTAGTTTTCTTTTAATTCTGCATAGGCAAAAAAGAATAATCCCGACTATACTCTAACATTTGATCTTCAAAGCTTTCAAGATATTCCACTTTTACATCTGTGATATTTCCAGAAGCATCTTCGACTGCCACCAATTTAGGATTAAGATACCCAGAGTAAGGGGCCGCCTTATATTTTTCCAAGCGTGCTAAAACTTCTTTATGCAAATCCAGATCTACTTTTACCCCATAGTTTTCAACAAGACTTTTCCCTGCTGTATAATCCCCTTCCGATTTGATACGCTGAATTTCTTTTAAGAGATTTCCAAAAAGAGTTTGTAGTTTTTTAAAGTCATTCACCACGAAATAAGTTTTTCCATCTTTCATTTTTTTCTCAACAACATTTTCACTGGCGCCTTTTTCTAAAACCCAACCACTTATCAGTTGACGATTACGCATATGTGCCTCTTCAATATTATCACCTATCTTAATACGCTTAAGCTGTGCTTGCAGGCCGTTACGTATATAGGATTCGTAGGCATACTTGGCCATATCTTCTGCTTCTTTTTCACTTGCCACTAGCTTAAGTTCAACTAGTTTTGCCGATTCCATCAGATAATACAGAGCCACTAAATCAGCACGCGCTTCTTCTAAAGCCGAAGCATATTCTTTCAAAGTTTCCGCAGGAGTTCCCACTCCTTTATTAATTTTTCCTGAAGCATGGCCAATCACTTCATGCATATCCACTTCTAAGGTGTAGGCCAGCATATGATATTTCTCACCTCGCTCCACCTCTTCTTTAGTATAAGAAAATTCTTTCAGCACCCCTGTTTCTTTATGCTGAGAGCTTTCAATAATGTTAGAAAGTGTTACTGATTTAGAACCATGTTCTTTTCTAATCCAATCAGCATTAGGAAGATTGACTCCCACAGGACTGGTAGGTGAACTATCTCCTGCAAGACCGATGATATTAACCGCACGTCCTAGAATGCCCACCACTTTTTCTTTCTTATGTTCTGGCATGATAGGAGAATGATCTTCAAACCACTGCGCCTCAGAAGAGATGGCCTGCATTCTTTTGGTTGCTACAGGATCAATCCATTCTACCAGTGACTCATAGGAACCCTTAATTCCCTTCGGATCATTATATACTTCCACAAATCCTTGAATAAAATCTAATTGTGAATTTGTATCTTGCACCCATAAAATATTAAAACGATCCCACTCTTCTAAGCTTCCTGTCTTATAAAAAGAAATGAGAGCTTCAATACTCGCCTTTTGTTTTTCATTTTCGGCAACAGTTGCGGCTTTTTCTAACCAAAAAACTATTTTCTCTAAAGCCTCAGAATACATTCCTCCGACTTTCCAAATTTTTTCCTGAAGCACACCATTTTCTTTTATGAGTTTAGAGTTAAGACCAAACGATGGTGTGCGTGTTTTATCCTTCGCTTGCGCTATCATCTTTTTATAAAAATCATCCACTTCTTTTCCTGTAATCCCTTCCCCATAAAAATTAACAGACGATCCTGCCACCTGATCTACCTCTGCTTTTTGTTCTACTTTTTTAGCGGCGTAAGATGGATCAAAAATAATTTTCTTCATATTTTGTAAAAAACTTTGCATAGTCTCCCCTTCTTTCAAAGGAAACTGTCCTTTACTACTTTGCTCCACAAAACTGGAAAATGTTTCAAAACTAATCTCTGGTAAAAATTTATCATTTGAGTAGTGATGATGAATTCCGTTAGAAAACCAAACTCTTTTGACATAAACCATGAAAAGCTCAAAATCACGGGCATTGCGATCGCCTGCATAATTTTTCACAATTTCTTCCAATGTTTTACGAATGCGTAAATTCTCTTTAAAATTTTGGTCATACATGATATCTCGACCAGAAAGTCCTGATTGATAAAGATAGTAAGCCAATTTTTTATTTTGCAAAGAAAGGGTTTCAAAACTTGGGATTTGGTATCGTAAAATACTTATGTCTGCAAACTTGTCCACTTCCCATTCAAATTTATTTCTATTCTTGAAAAAGAAAAATGTAACTAACCCTATTAAGAAGAGACTTCCTAAAATAACTTTAAATAGCGTTGTCATAGCTCATGCCCTTTTTTAAATTTAAGATAGAATAAATTATCTCAAAGGAAATAAATTAGATAGTTTTTTTAAGATTATGTAATGCAGAAGAGAACTAACTAGCCTTTTTAAGCTCTTCCTGCACATGATACTGATCTTCTTGAGCCTTATACATACGTGTTTTTTTAAATCCACGCACAAAAGCTTCTACTACGCGCTGATCAAACTGTGTTCCTGCGTATTGCATAATCTCATGATAAGCAGTCATGGGAGGAAGACCTTTGCGATAAGGCCTCGTTGATATCATGGCATCAAAAGTATCTGCAACAGAGACAATAGAAGCGATAAGAGGAATATCTTCACCTTTTAGGCCATAAGGATAGCCTTTTCCATCAGGCCTTTCATGATGAAAACGCATTCCATCTAAAACGTTGGAGAGTCCATCTATATGACTTAAAATTTCATAACCCATTTGAGGATGTTTTTTCATAATTTCAAATTCTTCAGTAGTCAAAGGAGATTTTTTCTTAAGAATTTTATCTTCAATCCCAATTTTTCCAATATCATGCAGAACAGCCGCAAGGCGTACATCAGTCATTTCTTTAAAAGAAAGCTTCATCTCTCGTGCAATCATTTCTGAAAAAACTTCTACTCGTTTGGTATGTCCGCCAGTATAGCGATCTTTTTTTACAATACTATCTCCTAAAGCCTCCACCACTTGCACAAATTGTGTGTTTAAATTTTCAAAGAGTCTTGCGTTTTGTAAGGCAGGAGTTAATTGTGAGGCCAATTGTTCTATAAAATAAATATCTTCAGAATTAAAACCTTCTTCATTTTCTGAGTTAATTGCTTTCACAACTCCCAAAACCTCTCCTTGTAACATTAAGGGAGCTAGGAGCATATTTTTAAGTGAGATCTTTCCAAATTGATCATCTTTTTTATGACGTAAATCATTTTGCACATTTTCAATTTGAATGGTGGCCTTATAGTGGGCACACTCCCCTTCAAAACTTTGTACTGAAACATCTGTTTCAGCTTGCGCATCACTCTGACCGCCTAACTCTCTTTTTAATTTTCCTGTTTTTGCATCGATACTGTAGAGAACAAACTCTTCACAACCCAAAATATCTTTAATTTTAGAAAGAACTTTTTTGCTGGTATTGCGAAATTCAACCGCCGTATTAACCATTTGTCCTACTTCCAATAAAGTTTGGAAGCGAAAAAGTTTATCTTCTACCGTCTGTAACAATTTACTTTGGTCATGTTCCAATTTATGCAGACGATTCATCATCTGAAAAACTTGTGTACCTTTTTTTATTTTTGGAGACATGTAAACCCTTGGGTAAATTTTATCACCACTCTTCTTTATCGGTTAAACAAAAAAAAGGCTTAAGGGTCAAATGTCTATTTTTTAGACAATTTAGCATAAATATTCTTGGGATTTTCTTGCAAAATTTTTCCCAAAAGCTGACTTAGGGTTTTAGTGCCTTTGCTTTCTAGATACTCTCTGGCCAGAGATTGCCATTCTTCTTGAAAAGAAAAAGCCTTTTCTTCCTGAATAGAGATTAACAACACAAACTCTCCTTTAACTACCATGT
>JAGOVR010000114.1 GCA_018060635.1 Bacteriovoracaceae bacterium | reverse complement strand
AGATTTAGCTTCTTCTGCTAAATACTTGGTATATTCTAAATTCGCTTGTTCATAATTTTTTCTAGAACTAAGCCCCTCTTCAAAAAGTTTTTTTTGCCTACCAACATTTATAAAGGAAGTTTCTACACCAAGCCTATTAGCTTGAATTTTTCTTAAAATAGCTTCTCGCTCTGTTTGTAATCTTTTTAAAAAATCAGGATCATTATCATAAATCTCTACAATAGGGTCACCTTCTTTAATAGAAGAGCCTTCTTGCACAAACCATTTTCCAAGTCTTCCATCAATGGGAGCGTCTATAGCCTGTTCTCTTTCATCTGCTGAATAGGCTTGAACCCGTCCATGACCTTTGGATGTTTGTTGCCACGGAATAAAAAACAACGCAATAAAAAAAAGAAGACATAAAATAATTAAAATTTTAGAAAAAGATAATGCCTTAGAAGGTAGCGGACACGCTTCTAGTGATTTTATTTTTTTTGTCTCTAATCGATTAAACATTAAATACCTACTAAAATTTTACTATCTTTTACTTTATATATTTGATGAGCAAATGCCATGACATCTACATCTCTTGTTAAAATAATCACAATCGCATGAGGATCTTTTTTTAAAATCTCATCTAGTAAAGCCTTTCTTATTTTTTCTTCTA
Source organism: Bacteriovoracaceae bacterium (assembly GCA_018060635.1). Taxonomy (GTDB): domain Bacteria; phylum Bdellovibrionota; class Bacteriovoracia; order Bacteriovoracales; family Bacteriovoracaceae; genus JAGOVR01. Next base: position 3,805 of record JAGOVR010000114.1, on the reverse strand, counting down.
CATAATCCAAAACTCCATCCATAATCCAAACTTTAGGCTTCATCAGTAAAGACCTAGCAAATATAAGCTTCCAAGCAGAAGAAAATGTTAATGGATTTCCAAAAGCTTTAAGATGAGTATGAATTCCATTTTCCAAAGAAAGAATTTCATCAGAAAAATCTAGAACATCCAGTACTTCTTGAATTTCTTTTTCTGTATAATTTGTATTAATGGTTAAATTTTCTTTAACTGACACAGGAAGAATATCTAAACTTCTCAAAAGAACTATATTATTTCTTAATGTTCCCAAATCTAAATTTCTATAGTCTTGATTATTAATTTGTAAAATACCTGCATTAGGACGTTGTAATCCATAAAGAACATCAGCTAATGAACTCTTTCCAGACCCTTCTATTCCTGTGATAGCATAAATAACGCCTGAATTTAAATTTAAAGAAGCTTGATCAAAAATAACAGTTCCATCACTATATTTTAAGCATAAGTCTTTAATTCTAATATTTACTTCTTTTTCTAAAAAAAGCTTTTCGTCTCCTGTTTTTTCTTCAGGCAAATCAACAACTTCCCATAATTTTTGAGTAGATGCTATTAAATCATAATAGCTTTCTAAATGTTTTCCTAACTTCAATAATCCTACAGATATTAAACCTACTACAATTTCTGCGGCGACTAATTGTCCAATATTAATATGCCCTTTAATTACTAACCAACCTCCAATCCCCAAGAGAGAGGAGAGCATACAGACCTGAATACTCACACTTAAAACTGTTTGCTTAAGAATAACTCTAAAATGAGCTTTTCTCTTCTTAAGATATTCTAAAACAGAAGTATCTATTTTATTAAAAATCCAATTTCTTCCTTGTTCAGAACGAAAAACCAGATCATTTCTTCTAATACTTTCAAATTTTTCTATCACCCCATACTTGGCATAGGACTCTTCAATACTACTAGTAATACCTTTTTTAAAGAACACAACTAAAGTTAAAAAAATCCCAAGGATTAGAATGAGATCAAAAGCCAAAAAGACAGGATGATAAAAAGCTAATAAAACTAAACCTATAAATGTTTGGAGTAAAACAGCAATTCCTTCTAATAAAAGAGAGCGAAAACTTTTTTGTAAAAATAATACTTCTAAAAGTTTAGGAACCAAGACTTTGGAAGATTTATCATAAAAAATATCTTGAGAAATCCTAGGAATAGTTATTCCAAAATTAAGCATTGTTTTAACAAAAAGCCTTTGCTCCATCAGCTCGATAAAGTACATCTGCAAAAGATGAGTTAAGCCTGAAAAAAGCAAAGTAAAAAAAACAATAGAAGAAAGAACTAAAAGAGGCCAGAGCTGGGCCACAAAAGCTATATGATTAATAACGGCTTGTGCGGCAACTGGAACAACTAAAGATAAAAATCCTGCAATTAGGGCATACCCTAAAATATTTCTAAGCAAATTTCTCTCTTGAGCAATCATGGAGATAAAAAGCTTAAAAACAACTTTATGATTTATATATCTTTCTTGTTTCATAGGATCTTTATTATGATCGAATTAAATAAAAAAATATAGTTCTTTTATAAAAATAATCTATTCTTTATTTTCTAGCTTTTGACAGCTTACAGACTTCAACTTAAAATCGTGATAAATATTAACAAAGGCTTAAAAATGAATCGTGTTGTTTTTGAAATGGGAGCTACACAGATTATTAAAAATTTGCACGCTCTTAAAATTTGTATGAATAAAGCTAAAGCACATGCGGAACATAATAAATTTGATGTAAACAAATTTTTAGATATGAAACTAGCTCCTGATATGTTGAATTTTACTTATCAAATTCAAATTTTATCCGACAATGCAAAAGGCATTGCGGCTAGGCTTTCTGGAACACCTATCCCTGTTTTTGAAGATAAAGAAAAAACTTGGGAAGAATTAGTAACACGCATTGATAACACGATTAATTTTATTGCTAAATTTAAAGCTGACGATTTTGCAGGATTTGAAAATGCGAAAGCTACATTTCCCTGGAATAAAGAGATGCATTTGAAAGGGATGGATTACTTAACATCTTTTGCCATTCCTAATTTTTATTTTCACTTAACAACAGCTTACGCTATTTTAAGAACAAATGGTGTCCCTGTAGGAAAAATGGATTTTTTAGGTGAAGTGAATTGGAATAAAAACTAAGGTTTATTTTTATACTCTCTACGTCTTTCACGAAAAAACGTAGAGAGTATTTTTGCGCAAGGGTAATGTTTAATTCCACCCATAATATTAAATTGATGATTGAGGCGTTTATCTTTATAAAAATCAAATCCTAAACTTAAAGCCCCTCCTTTGGCATCATAAGCTCCAAAAATACACTGAGAGATGCGCGCTTGAGACATTGCTGATAAACACATGGGGCACGGCTCTAAAGTCACGTATAAAATACAATCCGTTAATCGCCAATTTTTTAAAAGATTTGCCGATTTTTGAAGCACTAGAATTTCAGCATGAGCGCAAGGATTATGCTCATGTTCTTTTTCGTTGTGACTAGTGGCAATGAGACTTTTATCTTTAGAGACTAAGACAGCTCCAATAGGAATTTCTGCTTTACGATAAGCTATCTCTGCTTGTTCTAAAGCAAGATTCATAAACCAAAGATGTTCATCCATTGAAAAATTATTCATGATACGGCATTAATATTTTTAAACTTAGAACGAATGCGAACTGAATGATTTTTTTTCCAGAAATTTATAAATTCTTTAATCATTTTTTCTTGCTCTTTGTTTTCAGAAATAAGAAGAACTCCATAAGCAAAACCTCTCCCAATCCAATATTCTCTTTTAGTGACAATTTGAGCTGAAACAACAAAAGGCTTTCCCTGATGGATTGTTTCAATCTCAATCACACCACCAATGGGAACATCTTTAAAAAGAACTACACAACCTGCTCCTCTTCGTAAATCCGTTAATCTTGCTTTAACTTCTTCTCCCAAAGCTTTAACTAAAACTCTTAAATCTCCTCTAAATCTAAAATCATATTCCCACCAACGAATGCGAGGAAAAAAAAGAGGAGAGGAAAGAATATAGCATTCTATTAAAAATAAAATAATACTGACAGCATAGGCTGTTGTAATGAGGTAATGAGAAAAAATATTTTGTACTAAAGATAAAAAATATAGAAAAAACAAAGCGACAGAAAAAGTCCAAAAAGCATAATAAATTTTTTTTAACATTTTTACATGAAACTTACAGAATAAAAGGAATGCTATCACTGCTGTAACAACAGCTAATCCAATATAATCTTCTTGCAAAATAATGTTCGCAATATAAGCTGTTAAAAAAATACTAATATGCAAAAGATGCAAAACCACTGCATTCTGATAAGCTTTACCCCACTTAAAAATTTCTAAAGTTTGCACCACTGATAATCCTTAATTATTTTTTACTTCTCCACGATCTTTACGAACCTTTATATTTCCTTTCCCATTTTGTTTAAGAATCATACGCACTCTTCTTCTACGTACATCATCTGGAACAATCAGCTCTCCATTTTTAATTTCTGCAGAAGGATACTGCTTTTGTACTGACTCTAAGATTTTTTTTTCTTCTTCTGGTTTAATTCCTTCTAACTTATAGGTATTCGCTCTCAAAAAAAATGAACATAGTAAAAAAGAAAAAAAGAAAGAAAACTTCATGCAACTATTATAAAGGAATAATAAAATGGCGCAACCGGCAGGAGTCGAACCTGCGACCTTTTGATTCGTAGTCAAATGCTCTATCCAGCTGAGCTACGGCTGCGTAAAAAAGAATACTGTGGCCAAAAATAGGTGAAATT
>JAGOVR010000113.1 GCA_018060635.1 Bacteriovoracaceae bacterium | reverse complement strand
GAATAATCCTCAACGCAGCTCTCTCCTTCATAAAAATTCCAAAACTCTGGAAATATCTACAATATGTCAGGTGTTAAGATAAATGCCTAATCCCAAATAACTTACTCCTTCGACAAACTAGATGCAGCTTCAAGCCCTTGCTGTAATTTTTTTACCCATGCCGCGGTATTCTTTTTTAATTCTTGAGATCCATGAGGAGGATGCACAAAAATTGGATCAATGGCTACGTTGTTTTGACCAGCAAGATATATTTTATCAACACCGTTGTCATCTGGATTAATTTCAACACTTCCTCCTATCAAAAAAACATATTTAAGACAGTCTTCATAGTTAGCCGAAATCAAAAGATCTCTTGGAAATTGTATTCCTGTAAAGATAGCTTTTTTGGAGACAGTCGGAGAGGCCTCTTCTTCTCTTGAAATGGGATCAATTTTTTTCATTTGTCGTTTTAAATCACGGAGCTGAGCTACCTTAAGTTTCCACTCCGAAATTTTTGTTTGTTTTTGTAAAAGAAAAATTTCATTATCCTCTAAAACCAAGGATTCTTCAACAACGGGTAGCTCACTTACTTCCTCTATTCCTGGTAAATCTTCTTTTTTCTTTACTTCATCAAGATCTTCTTTTCTTTCTAATTTTCTAAGTGCAGCTGCTTTTTGTCGTAATCTTTTTTTCTGGCTTTTAGTTAGAGTCGGAACAGAAGGACGTAAGGTTGTTTCTTCAGTGCTTATTTTTTCTTCATAATCAGCTATAAGCTCGCTTAATAAGGACTGAGCAACTTGGATAGCTATATATCCTTTTTGTAACATAGAAAAACGTGCTCGATTGTACTGCAGGATATCTTTAAATGGCATAAGAGAAAGGCTAGCAAGATAAGATTTTTGTTGAATAATAAAGTTTTCCAAGATGTGAATTTCTTTTTCAATTTTTTTAACTTCGTCTAATTTTTCTAACTGTTTTTCCGATATCTTGTCTAGTGGAAATGCCAATAAGAATCTTTTGATAGAATTGAAAGAGAATGGAAATTGCATTTCTTTTTGAACAAAAAGAGGATCTAGTATTTTTATCGAATCTTTTGCAAATCTAGGAACGGAAGGCACATTTCGAGATTGGATATTTTTTATCGCAATACTAACTTGCTTTGCAGGTAACGATGGTATGCTTTCTTCTAATTTTTTACGTTCATTTTGTTCTATGAACTCTGAAAGCGACATAATTTGAATAATTAAATTAACAGTTATGGGGGCTTTTGTTTTTTCCTTTAAGCTCTCAATGATAGGTTGTATCAAAGTATCTTCATAATCACTTTCCTCAAGTTTTCGAATAAAATGGGTCCAAATCTCAGATGAGATGGATGAAAAAGGAGAAAGAGATAAAGGGATCGCTGCATCCAGGGGAATCATAGAGGAAAATACACTGGATGGAAAGTTGGTTTGACTTGTAAAAGCAGGCAAGAATTGCCCTGAATAGCTAGCTATTAAATGGTTGGGGAGGCTAGAGGCAGAAACGGAAGAAAGTATCGTTGTTGTCATTAAAAATAGATGTTTTTTCATTGCGGGGAGATCTCCTGTGATTGTTAAAAGGATAGCATACAGAAAGTAAAAAAATATTACAAGTTTCTAGTTTCATAAATTCCAAAAACGTTCATTAGGTGAGTTTTAAAGTATTTTTCTTATAAAAGCCGGGCATACAGTAGTTTATACAAATTTTACAATATAGTTGACTTTTGCCTATAAATGAGTATGATATCGTTAGCTTAGTAATAGCTTCGAAAATTAGCGAGCCGATAAACCTCGCGTCAGAAAGAAAGAATCATATGCAAAATTTTGCGTCCTTTGGACTTCCGAGCCCCGTATTGCGCTCACTAGAACAATTGTCATTTAGTCAGCCAACGGCCATCCAGTCTGAAGTTATTCCTTTAGTTTTACAAGGGAAAGATATTTTGGGATCCGCCCAAACAGGAACTGGAAAAACAGGAGCTTTTGGAATTCCAATTGTGGCTAAAATTTTAGAAGATCCTAAAGGCATTGCCCTTATTATTACTCCAACAAGAGAACTAGCTGCACAAGTATTAAAGCAAATGATCGATTTTATTGGAGATCAAAAAGCAATTCTTAGAACAGCTCTTCTTATAGGTGGAGACTCTATCCACAAGCAACTACAACAGTTGCAAAAGCGTCCACGAATTATCGTTGGAACTCCTGGTCGTATTAACGATCACCTTTTAAAGAGATCTTTACGATTAGACGATACTCGTTTCTTAGTATTAGATGAAACAGATCGTATGTTGGATATGGGATTCACACCTCAAATAGAATCGATTGTTGAAAAAACGCCTGCGTCCAGACAAACATTAATGTTTTCTGCAACTATTCCGAAAAACATTGTATCTATTTCAAACAGATATTTAAAAAGCCCTGTTCGTATTGCTATTGGAGAAGAGTCAAAGCCTGCGGAAAGATTAACTCAAGAGCTTTTCTATGTAAAAGAAGCAGATAAGGGAACTCATTTAAACTCTGAACTTCAAAAAAGAGAAGGTTCGATCATCGTTTTTGTGAAGACAAAAATAGGAGCAGAACGGTTAGCAAAAAAACTTCGTCAGGACGATTTAAGTGCAAATGCAGTTCATGGAGATTTACCTTATAAAAAAAGAGAACAGGCAATTCAGGCATTTCGTGCCTCTAAATACCGCATCATGGTTGCGACAGATGTTGCAGCGAGAGGCTTAGATATTTCACACGTACAACACGTTATAAACTATGACTTACCTCAATGCCCAGAAGATTACATTCACAGAATTGGAAGAACTGCTCGTGCAGGTGCTTCTGGATCAGCAGTCTGTTATATTACCCCTTCTGATAAGCGCAAGTGGAGTCTTATCGAACAAATACTTAATCCAGGAAAAGCATCTACTGTAGAGAAAGGCTTTTTTGAAAAAGGTTCTTCTGGAAGAGGCCGCTCTGACAGACCTTCTTCAGGTGGAAGAGGTCGTTCAGACAGACCAGCATCTGGTGGAAGACCACAGCGTTCTTTCTCAGATCGATCATCATCCGAAGAAAGACCACAACGTTCTTTTTCAGACAGACCATCCTCTGAAGAAAGACCAAAGCGTTCTTTCTCAGATCGACCATCTTCTGAAGGAAGACCACAACGTTCTTTCTCGGACAGACCATCCTCTGAAGGAAGACCACAACGTTCTTTCTCAGACCGACCATCTTCTGAAGGAAGACCACAGCGTTCTTTCTCAGATCGACCATCCTCTGAAGCAAGACCACAACGTTCTTTTTCGGATAGACCATCTTCTGAAGGAAGACCACAGCGTTCTTTCTCAGATAGACCATCTTCTGAAGGAAGACCACAGCGTTCTTTCTCAGACCGACCATCTTCTGAAGGAAGGCCACAACGTTCTTTCTCAGATAGAGCTCCCTCGACAGGAAGACCTCGTTCTGAAAGAGCCCCTTCAGGAAATCCTCCATCAGGAGGGAATCGTCCGCCAGCTGGAGGTTTCAGAAAAGGAAAAAAAAGCTTCTAATTTAGTATAGATTTAAAGCCAAAGATTGAGAGACCTTTGGCTTTTTTTGTTTCTGATTTTAAGGATATTCACTTGTTTTTTGAATCTCTAGATTTTTTTTGTTCTATCTCTAACGTTTTGATGCTTCCAAGTTAGAATTTTCAGCTGCTTTTACTTCAGTACGTTCTTTCAGTAAGTTCCAATGTTTTCCTTGGTTTTCTAAAATTTTAACAAGAAGAAGCATTCCTTTTTTAGTAGCACTTCCACTAAAAAATAAATCCAGAAAAGTTTTCCATAAAACTGAAAATTTATAAGGTTTAATTGTTATTTTTTTTTCGATAGTTTCTGTCGAGTCTTGTATAAGAATAGTAATATAAGCTTCTTCCTTAGTAATAATAAAAGTAAGAATCTCTAAGGGGTTTTCTGCATTTGGAGAAACTATTCGAATTTTGGGTTTTTCCAAAGAACCGAGATTCGTAACGCTTACTCCTAGAGGAAAATCAGAAAAAGTATAAGAAGTATGTATCGTGTGGATATCTGTTAAATGGCCTCCGCTTAAAAAGAGATCATCAGAACGTATTTGAATTGGCTGTTTAGAATATTCTTTTGTTTCAACAGAAGGAAAAAGATCTGCTGAAAATACAATAGACATGTTTTGGCAAAAACATAAAAAAACTAAACAAGCCTTCTGATAAAAAGGCATAGAACTTCTCCTAAAATAATGTTTATAAAAAAAGGACTAGTTATTTTTCTTGTATTGTAACACATTGGTTAAATTTTGTCAAAGCTTCTTTTTTTCTAGTCAATGGAATCTCAAAAAACTATACTATGATCGTATTATAATTTTTGAGGGGTGTATGAAAAAACTAGCATTAGTAGGGGCTACAGGAAATGTAGGAAGTAAAGTATTGGAGATTATGGCTTCTCTAAAGATGAAAGTAGATATTACTCCTATTAGCT
>JAGOVR010000021.1 GCA_018060635.1 Bacteriovoracaceae bacterium | reverse complement strand
ATTTTTCCACTGTACGAAAACATCAAAAGCTTTATGACTCTGATCTAAGTCAATTAAAAAAACAAAAGGAGTATTGGATATGTTGGCGGCACTTAACCACAATTTAGTACTTACTTTATTAAAGGTGAGTGTACAGGCCTCCGCCTTACAGCCAAAATAAGGAAGTCCTATAATTTCAAGATAAGACTGAATATCACCTGTTTCTCCCGGTGTCCCGTGAATACAGGGAATGACGTAATCAATAGTTTGAGAAGCACCTGATGCGGTGTAAAGTTTTTTATCCGCACGCAAAGAGGCTTCTTCTTGATTTTCAAGGAGCCATTTCCCTTCTTTGGTCATTTCTATATGTAAAACCTTAAAATAGGGCGTAATACTTTTTTGTAAGTAGGCACTGGAAACTTGTGAAATCTCATGTTCAGTGCCACCACCACCTGAAAGCAGAAGAATGGTTTTCATTCTTTCCCTTTTAAGATTTTCTGATGATCTAAATTTTTAAATAATTCTAAAACATCATCCCCTGATTTTGTTTCAGAGGTTTTTTCTCCATATTTGCGGACACTAAAACTGTTACTTGCAATTTCTCTATCACCTACTGCAAGCATGAAAGGAATCTTTTTAGTTTGGATTTCACGTGTTTTAAAATTCATACTTTCGTTTCGATCATCAACTTTTACTCGTAACCCTAACGCTTCACACTTTTTAGCAAAGTCATGGCAATAGGAACTGTGATTTTCACTATTAATAGGAACAATGACAGCCTGAACAGGACTCATCCAAAAAGGAAAGGCCCCTCCTGTATGCTCAATATAAACGCCGATAAAACGTTCTAAAGATCCTAAGAGCGCACGGTGGATCACCACAGGTTGTTCTGCCACACCTTGGGGATTGGTAAATTTAAGATCGAATTTTTGAGGAAGTACAAAGTCTAATTGAACTGTCCCTAGTTGATGGTAGCGCTCTAAAGCATCCGCTATTTCGATATCAATTTTAGGTCCATAGAAAGCCCCATCACCTTCCTTAATAAAATAAGGATGGCCACTTTCTTTTAAAGCTTCTTCCAGTGCTTTTTCAGCGAGATCCCAAATGGTATCATCACCTGCACGATCTTCTTTTTTAAGAGGTCTGGTGGAAAGATTTATTTTTATTTTATTAAACCCAAAATGCTCATAGGCACGCATGAACATTTCAAGGAGCATTTTTATTTCTGCTTGAATTTGATTTACACCTAAAAAAATATGAGCATCATCTTGGCAAAAAGTTCTAACACGAGTAAGTCCTGCCAGTGTTCCTGAGCGTTCATAGCGATGCAGTCTTCCAAAATCAGCAAAGCGCAAAGGCAAATCTCTATAACTATAATGACCATGAGAAAACATGAGCATATGACAAGGGCAGTTCATAGGTTTTACCGCAAACTCTTTTTTATCACAATTTGTCAGATACATATTTTCTTTATAATGAGCATAGTGACCACTCTTATGCCAAAGTTCTGAATCTAGAATTTGAGGTGTAATGACTTCTTTATAATCATAAGTTGTATACAAGCGGCGAATAAAGGCTACGAGTTCATTATAAATAAAAGCACCATGAGGGAGAAAAAAAGGTGAACCTGGGGCCAAAGAATCAAATAAGAAAAGTTCTAATTCTTTTCCTAGCTTACGATGATCTCTTTTTTCAGCTTCTTCCAGAAAGAAAAGATGATCTTTTAATTTTTTCTCAGTAGAAAAAAAGAAAGCATAAAGTCTTTGCATCATAGGACGAGTTTCGTCGCCTCTCCAGTAAGCTCCCGCTACTTGATAAATTTTAAAGTAGGGAAGGATATGTGCTGTATTTTGCATATGGGGACCACGACAAAGATCAGTAAAATCCCCTTGAGTATAAAAACTAACTTCTTCAGCTTCAGAAAAACTTTCAATAAGTTCAACTTTAAGAGGCTCCTTTGCATTTTCATAAAAAGCTAACGCCTCTTTTTTAGAAAATTTTTGAGAGGTGATAGGTAGAGCTTCTTTAATAATGGTTCTCATCATCTCTTCTATTTGTGGAAAATCTTCTTGAGTTAGTTTTCGCTCCATGAGGAAGTCATAGTAAAAACCATGCTGAATAACAGGACCAATACCCAGCTCAATTTTTTCCTTAGGAAAAAGTCTTTTAAGAGCATGGGCCATAAGGTGGGCGCAGGAATGCCTTAAGGTTTCTAAACGAGTATCTGTAGATGTTGTTTGTTGTGACATAGGGGCTTATTATGCGATTTATGTCTTAAAAAATCAATAACTTAGACATAATCCTTACTTTATTTACAGATAAAAACATATCATAACTTATTGTTTTTATATAAAAACTTACATTTTTATAATTATTTTTATTGAAATTTTTATGAAAAAGAGTATTTTGGATCAACTCAAAAAGTTGAGTTACTTAATCACCTATGTAAGGAGCTGATCCTATGAATGAAATTTTAAATTCCCAAACTCAGGAAGGACAAAAAGGAATTCAGACACATTTGGGGGGAACTCCTACAGAAGAACAGAAAGTTCTTTATCGCATGGGAAAAGTTTTTTATGACAAAGCAGACTTTAAAGAAGCAGAGACTTTATTTTTAAAAGCTCTTATGACGACAGAAGAGTTTTTTGATTTTAATACACAAATCAAAATCTACGGATTTTTGATTAGAATTTATCTAGAAAGAAAAGAAGCAGAGAAAGCAGAGCGTTTTGTTAAAGAGTCAGAAAAAATTATTGAAAAAAGAATCTCTGCTATGAATTCCTTGGATAGTGAATACTTTTTTCAAACGGCAACTATTAAAACATTTAAAGGCGATTTACTGGCCGCTAAAGAGAATTTAGAAATTGCAGAAAGACGTGCGGTGGATGAAAAAAATAATGAAGTCTTATGCAAAACTCTTTATGCGCTAGCTACTTACCATTTTCAGGAAAAGAATTTAGAAAAATCATTAGAGTATGTAAAAGAACTAAAAGATGTTTTGCAAGTAACGCCTAAAAATTATTTGAAAGGAACCATGCATATTCTTATGGGGAATATTTATGCAGAAAAAGAAGATTTTGAAAAAGCCTTAAGAGAATATCAATTATCTATTAAAATGTTACAGAGTAAAAAATGTTGGAATCTTTACGGTTACATTTTGCTGTATCAAGGGCTTATCTATAAGAGAATGGAGAAGTTCACAGAATCTCTTATTTATTTTGAGCAAGCACAAGCCTTGGTAGATGGAAGTGATTTTAAGCGACTATGGGAAATGCTAAACGCTCAAGTTCAAGATGTGACAGATACGAGTGTGGATATTCATTTGGATCGCCATAATAGAGTTGTTTATGAAAAAAATATTGGGAGAGTTGATTTCAAGCACCGCTTTGTTCTTTTAGAAATTCTTTTCTTGTTGGCCAGACAACCAGGGGTTTATTTTGACAAGGAGTCACTAGCAAAACTTATTTGGAAAAATGAATATAATCCTATGATTCACGATAAGCTTATTTATACAAGTGTCAGTCGATTACGTAAGCTTATTGAAAAAGATGAAAACTCTAGACAGTATATTTTAAGAGAAAAAGATGGTTATACGTTTAATCCTAAAGTAACAGCTCGCTTTCATAATGATAATGGCTTTGGCTCTTACAATATTGGAAATGTGGAATTAGGAATTCCTGTTTAATATTAAAATCAATAGATGTTTATCTTAGAGCGCTGTCTTTATTTAAATGAAAACCTACAAAAAATCATTCAAGAGATGGATACTTGTCTGGGTTCTACCGCATGGTTAGAATCCACATGGCAAGAATGGTTTAAGTCATTTTCCTTAGAAAATTTTCATTATCATCTCTTTTTTTTAAAGAAATCTGAAGCAGATGAAAAGATTTTAGGATTGATTCTGTATCTTCTGCCGCCTTATGAGGAAGTTGCTCACCTCATTAAAATTGTGATTGAACCGAAAGAGAGAGGGCAAAAAGCAGGTGTTTTTTTATTAGAAAATTCTTGGAAAGAAATACAATTATCACAGAGAAAAATCATATATCTAGAAGTAGAAGAGACCAATAAAGTGGCGGTAAGTTTTTATAAGTCATTAGGATTTAAAGAGTCTCATCGCATTGCTCATTTTTATAGCCATGGCACTTCTGCTGTTGTTATGATGCGTTAATGTTTGATTTTTTGGTAAAAGGTTGATAAATAAGAGAACCTTCTCAATTTTTTTAAGTATTTGTTTTTATATTTGTGGAGGTGGTTTTGAAATCACCTCTTTTTTTTTTGGGATTTTTTGAATGGAAAGAGAAGTTGTCAGGAATGAATTAGAGCAAAAGTTTTTTGAACTTTGTAACTTGGTAGTGCAAGAACAGGGACTCTGTCTTTATGATTTGTTCTATAATGCATCTTCTGCTCTTTTGCGTCTTTTTATTATGAATAAAAAAACGGGTACGGCTTTGATTGAAGATTGTGTAAAAGTTGACTCAGCGTTAAGTCCTTACTTCGAGTAAAATGAGTGGATTCCTGCCAATGTAACATTAGAGGTTTCATCTCCAGGGTTAGAAAGAGGACTTCGGACTCTTACGCACTTTGAGTGGGCCTTAGGCAAAAAAGTAAAAGTTGTACTTAATTCCAGCTTGGCATTACCTGACCTACCTAAGAAGTATCAGGGACAAAAGCAGATGACGGGAATTCTTTGTAAGGTTTTAGAAAAAGAGATTTTGTTAGAGCTAGATGCAGAAAATAAATGTTTAATTGATTTTTTAAAAATAAAAAGGGCCAATCTGGAAGTTGATTGGAATTCGTTACAAGAGGTGTGACTATGAATTTTACAGAAATTGGAAGACTTATTGAACAATTAGGAAAAGATCGTGGTATCAAAAAAGAGTTTATTGTAGGTGCCATTGAACAAGCTTTTGTTGTAGCCGCTCGTAAGAAATACGGGATTCAAGGAAGCTTTGAGGCTAAATATAATCCAGAAGAGGGTGAAATCGAAATCTACCAATACAAAAATGTAGTGAACGATGTTCGTGATCCTATTATGGAAATAAATTTTGAGCAGGCACAAAAGATGGATGAAGATTGTGAGATTGGAGATCAGCTAGGAATTAAACTAGAGGAAGGTCAATTCACACGTGTGGATATCCAAACAGCTAAACAGATTATTTTTCAAAAAGTTAGAGATGCGGAAAGAGATGTTCTTTTTTCTGAATTCAAACATAGAGAAGGTGAGATCATTACAGGAATTGCCAGACGTTTTGAGCGTGGCAATGTCATGGTAGATCTAGGAAAAGCTGAAGCTATTCTCCCTCGTCGTGAAATTATTTATGGCGAGAGTTTTAAACCAGGGGATCGTATTCAGGCTTATCTTTCAGAGGTTGTCATGACCAGTCGTGGGCCGGAAATTAGATTATCCAGAACAAGTCCCATGTTTTTAGTAAAACTTTTTGAAGCAGAAGTTCCAGAAATTGCCGATGGCACCATTGAAATAAAATCAGCGGCAAGGGAGCCTGGGCAAAGAGCTAAAATTGCCGTTTATACCACAGATAGAGATGTGGATCCTGTTGGGGCCTGTGTGGGAATGAAAGGTTCTCGTGTGCAAAATATTGTAAATGAATTGCAAGGAGAAAAAATTGATATTGTCAGATGGAATGAAGAAACAGAAGTTTTTGTAAAATCGGCTTTAGCTCCTGCAGAAATTACATCTATTATGGTGGATCATGATGAACATAGTATGGCAGTGGTTGTAGAAGATGCTCAGCTCTCTTTAGCTATTGGAAGAAGAGGTCAAAATGTGCGTCTAGCGGCTATGCTTTCAGGTTGGAAAATTAATATTATTTCTAAAACTAAGTTACAGGAAAAAATTAAGAAATCAGTAGAGAATTTGTTACAGCTGACTAAACTGAACTCTTCCAATGCTCAAGTATTGGTGCATGGAGGCGTTATGTCAGTGGGTGATTTATCGCAAGCTTCTACAGAAAAAATTGCGAAAACACTCGCTATTCCACAAGCTGAAGCTTTGGAGCTTATTACTTTTGCTAAAGAAGCTTTAGAAAAAGGAGAAGTTAAATCTGAGGTTGAGGAAGGAGAAGAAATTGTATCAGCATCAGCACTTCCTGATAATAATGGATTTAAGAATATGGATAAGAGATCAGAAAGTGATGACAAAAATAAAATCTCAGAAATGGAACAGCGTCTGAGAGAAGAGCTCGCGGCTTTTAAATTGAAGTAGAACAAGGAAGTATTGCATGGGAAAAAAGGTTTTTGAGTTAGCAAAAGAAATGGATATGGGGGCGGTGGATTTAGTTGAAAAACTAAAGTCCCTCGGTTTTAATATCAAAAACCATATGGTTCTGCTTTCTGATGAAGAGTTGGAAGCTGTTCAAAAAGCTTTGGCCCCTAAAAAGGAAGAAGCTTCTGCGGATAAGAAAAAAGTTGTAAAAAAAGTTACTAAAAAAGTGATTAAAAAAGCGGGAGATAAAACCTCTGAAAAAGAAGCAGAGGTTTTAGCAGAAGAAAAAGCAACAAAGGCTGAAAAGAAGTTAGAAAAGCCAGTAGAAATCAATTTACAGGGAGAACATAAAGAAGCTTCACCTGTAGATGCTTCACCAGCGTTAGAGGAAAAAGAAGCCGTAGTTCCTACTCCGTTATCGACAATTGAAGGAGAGTCACCGCTTGTTAAATTTAAAGTTATTCGTAAAAAAGACAAAGAAGAAAAAGAAGCTCAAGAAATTGCCGCCAAGGCTCGTGCTTTAGAAGAGCGTGCATCTGGAAAACAAGGGGTCGAGCTTTATCGTGAAAAAATGCATACATTTACTCCCATTTTTGTACCAGAAAAAAAAGAACCTTCGCCCACCACCACGGCTAAAACTTCGGTAACTCCTAAATCTAGTGGTGTTATTTTTGAATCAGCACCTTTTCCCGTAGAAGATGAAGACGAAAACTCTAAAAAGAAAAAACTAGGTGGCTTAGCGGCCATGGTTTCTAAAAAAGGGAAAAGAGACTTAAGTGATCTTAAAACCACAGAAGAGTTAAAAAGTTATGCCTTAGGATTGGTGGGAAAAACGGTTTATATTGTTCCTAAAAAGAAAAAAAATTATTCAGGGCCGACACGAGATACACTTTTAACTGAAGTTAAAGAATCTAAACGTATCATTACTGTTCATGGCGGTTGTACGGCAGAAGAGTTAGCACAAAAGTTAAATATTAAATTACAAGATCTTATGAACAATGCTCTTACGATTAATTTACTCATTAAAAAAAATGATTATTTAGGTCTCGGATTAGCAGGAGATCTTTGTAAACTCTATGACTACCGAGTAGAAGATCAAACATTTAAAGAAGAAGATGTTATTCCTCTTAAGAAAAATGAAAATATGAATTTTACGGCTCGTAGCCCTATCGTTGCCGTCATGGGACACGTGGATCACGGGAAGACCACCCTCTTAGATGCCATTAGAAAAACAAAAGTTGCACAAGGAGAAGCAGGGGGAATTACTCAGCATATTGGGGCGTATTCTGTAAAAGTTTCTGATAAAAAAATTACATTTCTAGATACTCCGGGACACGCCGCATTTGCAAATATGCGACAGCGTGGAGCAAAAATTACAGATATTGTTATCTTAGTCGTAGCGGCAGATGACGGTGTGATGCCGCAAACCAAAGAATCTATTCGTTTCTGCCAAGAAGCAGGTGTTCCTATTATTGTAGCTGTGAATAAAATGGATAAAGAAAATTCTAATCCAGATCGTGTCAAACAAGAGCTTATGGAATTTAGTTTGACTCCTGAAGAGTGGGGAGGAGATACGCAGTATGTCCCTATTTCTGCACTTAAAGGAGAAGGGATTGATAAATTATTAGAAGGAATTCTTATTCAAGCCGATGTGATGGAGCTCAAAGCAGATCCTAAAGGTGCGGCAGAAGGTGTGGTTGTTGAATCCAAAATTGAAATAGGGCGAGGACCTGTTGCCACTATTATTGTGACACAAGGGACACTTAAAAAAGGTGATTCTATTGTTGTAGGGGAAACTTCAGGAAGATCTAGAAGTCTTATGGATGAATTTGGTAATATGTTAGATTCTGCAGGTCCTTCAACTCCTGTGCAAATACTTGGTTTAGATACAACACCAAGTCCAGGGGATATGTTAAATGTTACTAAAAATGAAAGAGAATCTAAACGAATTGTAGAAGAGCGTGAAGTTCTGCGTAAAGAAATGCAAGGATTAAGTTCTAGACCTGTCGCTAGTTTAGAAGGATTTTTTGCAGGAGCATCAGCAGGTGCGGATGGAACACAGGAGAAAAAAATTCTTAAACTTATCGTACGTTCAGATGTGCATGGATCTTTTGAAGCTATTAAAAATGCTGTAGAAGCTCTAGGTTCAGATGAAGTAGGAGTTCAAGTCATTGGTGGAGGCGTTGGCCCCATTACGGATAGTGATGTCTCTTTAGCCGCATCTTCTGCAGGATATATTTTAGGTTTTAATATGCGACCTGTAACTACTGCTAGAAAAATGGCAGAAGATAAAGGTGTAGATATCAAAACATACTCTATTATTTATGAACTTATTAATGCCGTACAAATGGCGTTAGAGGGAATGCTCTCTCCTGAGTTTGTAGAAAAATATATCGGAAGAGCACAAATCAAAGAAGTTTTTGTTATTTCTAAAGTGGGAACTGTGGCGGGTTGCCAAGTTGTTGATGGAAAAATTGAAAGAGGTTGTAACGTGCGCCTTTTACGTGATGGTAAAATTATGTTTGATGGCAAACTTAGCACTCTTAAGCGTTTCAAAGATGAAGTTAAAGAAGTGAAAAATGGTTTGGAATGTGGGATGGCTTTAGAAAGTTTTAATGATCTAAAAGTCGGAGATCTTTTTGAAGCGTATCAAATGGAACAGAAAAAAAGAACGTTAGATGTTCCTGAAACGAGTGCTTCATCAGGGAGACAGAATCAAGCTTCTGTATAGTGTATGATAAAACGTAACCCTCATGCTAAGAAAAGATTAGAGTCACAGATCTTAGAATCTCTTAGTTTTTCTTTGCGTAAAGATTTTGCCGATCCCCATTTTCGCAGATTAAGTATTACTCACGTGGAAGTCTCTGCTGACTCTGCTTACGCTAAAGTTTATTGGGATACTTTTAATACAGAAGAAAAAGAGGAAATTGCAAAAACGCTCTCTAAGTACGAAGGGAGGTTAAGAAAAAAATTATCACAAGCACTGGCCGTTCGTCATACTCCAGAACTTAGGTTTATTTATAATTCACAGTATGAAGAAGAGCAAAAAATCACGGATCTTCTCAAACAAAATTCCTAAATGTCAGATCAAATTTTTAATATTTTAAAACCGCCTAAGCTTTCGTCTTTTGATGTGGTTCGTTTGTTCAAAAAAAAAATGAATATAAAAAAAGTAGGGCACTTTGGAACACTTGATCCTTTCGCCACAGGCGTTCTGCTTATTGCTACAAATGGAGCCACTAAGCTTACCAATTATGTGCATGAGAAATATTCTAAGACCTATATTGCTTCAGGGAAATTAGGCGCCTTTTCCGATACAGGGGATTTAACAGGAAATATTCTAGAGGATACATTCCGGCCTCTTGATGATGATTTGAATCAACTCAATCAAAAATTTTCCTCTTTTGTAGGAGATTATTTACAGGCTCCTCATAGAGTTTCTGCCGCCAAGTTTCAAGGTAAGGCGTTGTATGATTGGGCACGGGAAGGAATTGAAATAAAAAAAGAAAAAAAAAATCGCCATATTTTTTCTCTACAAGTTTTATCTTATCGTTATCCGTGGATTACATTTAGGGTAGAAGTGAGTACAGGAACTTATATTCGAACTCTGTTTGAAGATATGGCAGAAAAACTAGGAACTAGAGGGTATCTCACTAGTTTAGTCAGAGAAAAAATTGGACCTCACTCTATTCGTGAAAGCTGTGATATTAGAAAGAACATACCACAAGGCAAAGATCTCACCGCATTTGTTTCTCTTCCCAGTATTATTCTTTCGGCAGAGGAATCTATTCGTTATCGTAATGGGATTCGTCATACTCTATTTAATCAAGCCGAAGGGTTTTATTGGATAAAAGATTCTACGAATCAATTGCTAGGAATGGGTGAAATAGAAGGGACACAAGTTAAGCAAGTCTTTAATGTATATAAGAATTAAGAATTTTTTTTGAGTAAAATTCCCTTTAAGTAATTCCCTTCAGGAAATCCTTTTTTAAAAGGGCAATCATCAGACAGCGCCATGTCACCCTTGATACTCATTTTAAGTTTGTGATCTAAAATAGTTTTTTTAAATTTTTCCATAGAGAGATGATGGGTGTTAAGAAATAACAGCAGATGTCCTTGGGGTTTTAATAATTTAAAGAGAGAGGGAAATTCTTTTTGATAGAAAGAGAGTGCTGAAGTGATTTTTTTCCCATCACTGAAGGCGGAAGGAGGATCACAAATGATGAGATCAAAACCTTTTCCTTCTTTACTAAAACGCTTTAAGGCGTCTGCGGCACTGATCACATAAGAGGTATGAGTTCCTTTGAAAATATTTAGCTTTAAATTTTCTTCTAACCACTGCATATATTCTAAAGAAAGATCTACTGAGGTCACGTGCTTTGCTTGATGTTTAAGTGCAAAAAGACTCCAAGCTCCCGTATAAGAAAAAAGATTCAACACTTCTAGATCAGGCTTAAATAAAAATTCACATTTTTTGCGGATAGCCGCCATGTCCGTATAAAGCCCAAAATCATAATGAAGGCCCAGTTTGAGGTGATAAGAAATGTCTTCTTCTTTTAAAATAAAAGATTTTTTTTCAAAAGCACCTTGATAACAAGCAAGCGACTCTTTGGATTTAGAGTTTTGTCGGAATTGAGTCCAGTATTCTTTTGCATGAAAATGTTTTTTTAAGATAGTTTCAATGAGAGGAAGATGGTGTTTCCAAAAAAGCATTTCATATTGAATCAAGATCACAGATCCTAAATGTTGAATAAAAAGGCCAGGCAGATCATCTGCCTCTGCAAAAGAAAGATAATAGTTTTCTCGGTTAAGGTTGAGAGCAGATCTTTTTTTAATACCAAGAGCTATTCGTTCTTCTAATTCCTTGAGAAAATTAAAATGAGGTGAGAGTTTCCAAACACGTGCCTTAATTTTAGGATGGGTTGGATCATGCAGGAGAGTTACCCAAGGATTTCCTTGAGGGTTTGTTGCAATTAAAAAATCTTTTTTAGGAAATCTTTTCGTGAAGGAATCTTCCGTGACCCAAGCGTGACCCTTAGCCAGCTGGCGGTGGGAGATGGGGTGAATGGTAACAGAAGGGATTTTAGACATGGCCATATTTTTTTTGCAAGGATTCATAGCCTGAGCAGACGGTTCCCCAAACTTTTTGTAAGAAGGCGTCCGCATTTTCAAAATCCTGTGGATAAAGAGGGTGATGAGTGATCATTGCCATGTGCACACCAGAAATGATCTTTCCTTTTTTAAGAGCGTCACGTGTGCCATAGAGACTTATGGGGGTGACAGGAACTTTTTGTTGATATGAAAAATCAATCAAAGCACGGTGGATTTTTTCTACTGGGGCAGGACCCTGAGATGTTTGTCGAGTACCCTCAGGATAAACTTGCACGGGATAATCATCTAAGAGGCGTTTTTGAGCAGTGACAAAAGCTTGTTTACGAGAAGTCGGGTCTTTACGATCTACCATAATACCACCAGCTGTTTTACAAATAAATCCGAAGAGCGGTATGCGTGCCAGCTCTTTTTTCATGATAGGGGGAATAGGGTATTCACTTTGCAGAAGAGGGATATCCAGCATTCCTAAGTGATTAGAGACTAAAAGACCTTGTATTTTTTTTGTCGGGCGTAAGTCTTCTTTATGAACATGAGCAAAAAAACCAAATTGTAGAAGAAAGCGACAACCATATTTCCATAATCCTCCAAGGAAGCAATTTCTGGTACGAAGAGGAAAAAAATAAACCAAGAGGGCCAAAAGAGATAAAAAAGGCAGAAAGCACAGACAAAAAAAGAGAATCCAGCATTTTAAAATAAAGGAAAGCATTGACCAAGTCCTTTTAGTTGTAAGATACTGAATTTACTCATAGTATCTCTATTTTAGGAGAAGATTTAAGTGAATCCAACTACCATAGCATTATTTGGTGCCTTTATTCTAGTAGCTGGTCTTGTGACAGCTCTTTTTTTAATAAACCTTTTGTTAGGAGGAGTTACTTTTGTAGTTTTAAAGCCAAAAATAACTTTTCTAAAATCAGATATAGACCAAGGAAAACTGGCCTTCTTTTTTAAATTAAATTCAGATGAAAAAGCTATTTTTAATCGGATCAATATCAGGATGTTCAATCCCTTTGGAACTCCGACAAGATTAGAAGTCGCCAGTGACTTTGATGGAGCTTTTGATTCTTTTGCTCGTGAAGTTAATTTTGGTGTAGGTCTTAAAAAATTAGTAGAAACACAAGGTTTGGACAAGGCCAAAATTGAATTGGAAGTAAGCTCTACCAAAGATGGTGTTGTTCACCAATATTTAATGCAAGGGAGTAAGTTTAAAGAAAAATTGCAAGCGGCTTCTGTTTCTTTTGAAGATTGGCAGAAACAAGCACAAAGTAAAATTAAAAAAGCACCTATTTTAAATATTGTTGGGACACAGAAAAGTCAGATAGCAGAACCTTCATCTGTGAAACCTCAGATAAGTTTAAAGATTGCCACTAATCCCCAGTTTGAAAAAGAATTTCAAGGCGCAAGCTCTGGAGAAATGGCGTCTGCCAGCACAACTGCTAATGCCAATAACTTTTTACTTACCAAAGTTTGGATTGAACCTGGATGTATTGTTTGTAATGCTTGTGAAGATATTTTTCCTGAAGTCTTTGAAGTTAAAGCAGATACTTGTATCGTGCGCCTAGGAGCCCCTCTTGATAATGGTCTGCGAGTGAAAGAAGCGGCAGAAGCTTGCCCAGTGGAAGTGATCAAATTTACCAAGGCAAGTTAACTAAATTTTAAATTTTTTCTTTAATAATGCTTTAAGACCTAATTCATTTTCTTTCCATATATTTTCAAGTGTTTTACTTTTACTAATGGGTGGACACTCAAAAGTAAGGACACCTATTTTATGTTTTTCAGGACCAAATGTTCCAAGTGATCCAGGGGTGGGGTATCCAATGTCACCCGCTACAGGATAATCATTATAATGAGCAAGAAAGAGAGCTGTTTTTTTTACGAGCCCTTTTCCATTATAATTTAAAATCGGTTTCCACGAATGAAAACTTATAATGAGTGCGGGAGGATACTGCTCGAACATACTTACAAGAAATTGATTTTCAGGTTCACTGAGAGGATAAGGCCCAGGATGATATTTTTTTTTAGAAACAAGGGGAGTCCAATCTCTGGTGGGAAGATTTCTATTGAGATCTACTTGATGGGCATTCTTTCGCGTATTTTTTGCGTGGCCATCGGGATTAGCGATGGGGATAACAATTAAAGGTAGAGAGGTTATGTTTTCTTTTTTTAACCACGTAAAAAGTTTTTTTAGAACATAAATGCCAGAGATTTCATCTCCATGCACTCCCGCCATAAGATAAAAATATTTTTTAGCACTTGCTGGTGTTTTATAAATTTTAATCTTACGTTTTTCAACACTTTTGCCACAGGAGAGTTCTTTAAAAATCATACATCCTCACTTTGTTCTTTTTGCCAAGAATAGCTTGCCGATTGCCCAATAGATTCTTCAACTTCAACATCCATAGCAGAGAAGCTAAAAGCATAGCGTTTTTTGGTAAGAGAGATAATTTCATGACAAAGATAATAAGCTAAACGTTCAGCACTGGTATTGAGAATAGGCAGAATAAGCACATCTTTTTGTGGAATAGAAAAGAAGTCTCCATTACTTAAATGTAGGATACAATTCTGATTTTCACTGGAGATTTTTATATGTTCGTTTTTTTTAGGGAGAATCAGTTTATGATCAAGGCCGTCACAGATTTCTCGAATAATAGGTTTTATTTTTACAAAATCAAAAACCATATCATCATCTAAACACTGTGTTTTACCTTGAACCTTAATGCGATAATTATGTCCATGTAGCGGTTCTCTACTTCCATCTTTAAAAACCATAAAATGAGAAGCCGCAAAGTTAAAATATTCTTTGTATAGTTTTATAGAGTATTCCAAATGGAGATCCTTTTAAGAGACGATTTTGTCTTTGTTATTTTGTCTTTGTTCTTTTATCTTTGGAATAGTAAGGTTTGTAGTGCACTCAATCAAGAGAGAACTTTTATGCAAAAAGAAATTAAAGATCCCCTCATAGAAAAAGAAGTTGAGCGTCAATTAGAAGTTTTACAGTTTGGTACGCTAGAAATCACTCCTTTAGAGGATTTTAAGCAGATGCTTTATGCCTCACTTAGAGATAAAAAACCTCTCAGAGTGAAATGCGGAATTGACCCTACTCGTGCTGATATTCACTTGGGTCATATGGTGCCTTTTAAAAAAATGAGGGCTTTTCAAGACTTAGGACATCTCGGCGTGGTTATTATTGGAGATTATACAGCGCGAATCGGAGACCCTACAGGTAAAAATGAATCACGTCCTGCTCTTACAGAAAATGAAGTTAAAGAAAATGCTCAAACCTATATGCAACAAGTTTATACTATTTTAAATCCTGAAAAAACAGAAGTTCACTTTCAATCAGAATGGTTTTCTAAAGTTAATCTTTCTGATGTCATGGGATGGATGGCCCAGACTACTGTAGCTAAACTTGTCTCTCATGATACTTTTAAAAAAAGATTAGAAACGGGGTCGGCTTTAGGACTGCATGAATTTCTTTATCCTGTTTTACAAGGAGTGGATTCTGTTTATATTAAGGCTGATGTTGAATTAGGGGGAAGTGATCAGAAATTCAATGTCTTGATGGGAAGAGATTATCAAAGACATAAAGGATTAAGACCTCAAGTGGCAATGTTACTTCCTCTTATCATGGGACTCGATGGAAAAGAAAAAATGAGTAAGACTCTTAATAATTATATAGGAGTAGGAGACAGTGCCTTTGATATGTTTGGAAAAATAATGAGTATTCCTGATGCTCTCATGGCAGATTATATTTCCTATGTCGGGGCTTTCACTCATGAAAACGCCCATGCCTTTATTCAAGAAATAAAAACAGGATTAGTTCATCCCAATGAGGCCAAGAAAAAGTTAGCTTCTAATATTGTAAGTATCTATCACGGAGAAGTAGCTGGACAAGAGATGCGGAAACAATTTGAAGCAGTTTTTGCTAAAGGAGAAGTTCCAGAAGAAACCCCAGAGATCATATTCACGAGAGGAATACTGTTAAATGACTTTTTAGTTCAAAATGGTTTTTTAGCTTCCAAAACAGAAGTTCAAAGAATGGTGCAACAAGGGGCTGTAAGCTTTATGGATGGGGAAAAAATAAATGATTTTAAAAGAGTCTTAGATGATTCTTTTGCGGGAAAAGTTTTAAAGATAGGAAAAAGAAAATTCGTGAGACTTAAATGATGACAAAAAAAATAAAACAAAACCTTAAAGAGGTAGAGAAATTTTTCTCTCAAATATCTTTAGAGCCTTGCGAAAAAGAGCAGGCAGTTCAAGCTATTGCACTGCTCAAAGAGCTACTAAGGAGTGTTCCAGAAGAGGTTTCTCCTCCTTCATTTGCGGAGCATTATCCTTTGCCCGCTGAAGTTCAAGAAAAACATTATGCTCTCTTTGCTGACGGGGCCTGTCGTGGAAATCCTGGTCCTGGCTCTTGGGGTGCTATGGGTCAAAACGATAAAGGAGAGCTTTTATTTGAATCTTCAGGCGTAGATATGCTGACAACTAATAATAAAATGGAACTACAAGCAACTATTAGTGCGTATGAAGAACTTTTTATGCATTTAGAAAAGAGTCCTATGGAATGGCAATCTATTACGGTTCATCTTTATTCTGATTCTAAGTATGTGATTGAAGGACTTAAAGAGTGGATGGATGGTTGGAAAAAAAGAGGCTGGAAAAAATCTGATAATAAAACACCTGAAAATTTAGAGTTGTGGCAGAGATTGGATGAAATTATACAAAAAATTTCTCATAAAAAATTTCACTGGGTTAAAGGACATTCAGGGCATCCTCAAAATGAGCGCTGTGACGAACTTGCTAATTTGGCCTTAGATTCTGCAGGGCTTTAAAAATTAATCTGAACCACTCGACTTTCCTATAAACTTGCAAGAGAATAGAGCTGTTTTAATTTCATGCTTAACTTTTAACAAAGGATCATTTTGTGAAACGTTTATTTGTTTTATTAGCTGTATTACCTTTCGCCATAAGTTGCGGAAAAGGTGGAAAACCCAATTTGAAAACAGAAGATGATAAAGTTCTTTATAGCATGGGAAATATGCTAGGAGGAAATATTCAACGTCTTCAATTAACAGATGATGAAGTTCGTGTTCTAGCCGCAGGATTACAAGATTCTGCTACTAATAAAAAATCTGCTATTGACACAAAAGAATTTCAAGCAAAAATTTCTGAATTTTTCCGTGCTCGTATGGAAAAAGTATCTTTAGTTGAAAAGAAGAAAGGGGACGAGTTCCGTGCTAAATTTGAAAAAGAAGCTGGAGTGCAAAAAACGGCTTCAGGACTTCTTTATAAAATTGAAAATCCAGGTTCTGCTGTGAAGCCTTCAGCCACAGATACTGTAGAAGTGAACTATCATGGAACACTTATTGATGGAACAGTTTTTGATTCATCTATTGAGCGTGGTAAACCTATTTCTTTTCCTTTAGACCGTGTAATTAAAGGATGGACAGAAGGATTACAGCTTATTGGTGAAGGTGGAAAAATGAAACTAGTGATTCCTGCGGATCTTGCTTATGGTGATGCAGGGGCCCCTCCTAAAATTTCTGGGGGAGCAACGTTATCTTTTGATGTTGAGCTCATCAAAGTAACAAAAACACCAGTCGCTCCAGCTCCTAAAAAAGCAGGAAAAAAGTAAATTATTTGTAATCATTAATTTGTTTTAAAAGGGCCCTTTTAAAAAGGGCCCTTTTTTTTACAAAGATGACCTTTCCAAAGATGATAATTATCATGTTTGTTTCGTCTCTTTGTTCCTAAAATTGAGACCTTAAAAGATAAAACCTAAAAACAAAAAATGATGAGTATAAATGGAAATAAAGTCTACTCTTGACTCTGCTATGCCAAAGAAAATAATAGGATGCGTCCATTGTTATGCTCCTTGCTACTCTGTTATCTTAAATTCAGAGAACTTAGCATTTTG
>JAGOVR010000020.1 GCA_018060635.1 Bacteriovoracaceae bacterium | reverse complement strand
ATACTTTATCTTTTAATTTAGTTCCTTTAAACCAAAAATCTAACTTCCCTTTTGCGTGCGTTACATCACGAAAAAAATCAAAATCTTCTACTAAAAGATTAAATGACTTGCCTTCAAAATCTATCTGCTCTGTATTTAAATTTCCGCTAAAATTACCACTGATAGCACCTTCGCCTTTAAGTAATTTTATTTTCTCCATTTTAATAATATTGCGATCAAAAATAAAATTACTTTGCGCAGAGTAAAACGTTTCACCTTTCCAATCTATTTTTTCTCCTGATAAAAAACCTAGAACTTTTAATTTCTTCACATCCGAAGGTCCTGAAACTTGATACTTCAAATTAAAGTTTCCTGCTATGTTTTCAGGCAGAAATGTTAAATCTTTTAATAGGGGATGATAGATAGTTAAAGCATCTTTATATTTTAGAGCAGGTTGAGTCACATCAAAAAAAAGATTTGCTTCATCACTTATATTAATCCAGCCAGAAGCACTGGATTTAGTTTTGCCGACTTCTGATATAAA
Organism: Bacteriovoracaceae bacterium; assembly: GCA_018060635.1. Classification (GTDB taxonomy): domain Bacteria; phylum Bdellovibrionota; class Bacteriovoracia; order Bacteriovoracales; family Bacteriovoracaceae; genus JAGOVR01. The sequence continues at coordinate 17,154 of JAGOVR010000020.1, read as the reverse complement.
ATCATTAACAAATATTTTTTTCTTTTCTAAATCAATAACTAAATTAGAATCTGTAAGACCTAACTGAAATCCAAAAATTTCAAATAAGTTAAACTGATTTTTAAACTGAAAAGTAACGGCAGAGCCTGTACCCTCTATAAGCAGTTGAGTTTTTCCTTGTCCTTTTAAGGAAATACCATAGATCGGAGATAAATCTTCTAACTGTAAAAGAGAAGAATCAATATTAAATTTTAAATACTTCCCTGCAACTAACCCTTTAATTTTAAGTTCTGATTTTTTTAATTTTAAAACAGACTCTATTTCTACATCACCTTTTTTAAGACCAACTGCAATCTTACCATTTTGAAAAGAAATAAAAGGTGATTCAATAATAGCAGGCTTACCAGCATCCAAAATTAATTTAAATTTATCTGATTTCAAATCTTGCAATAAATTAAAAGATAAAACCCCTTTTTCTAGTTGAATACCTACATGGCCACTCAGTACCGTATGAATAGGTTCCGCAACTTCTGGAATATAATGAAGTAGTCCTCGAATCGAATAATTTTTTAAGATTACTAATGCAGGGATAGGAAGCCACTTGTACGAATTTAAATCGACTAACTCTACTGGTCGTTCTAAAAGTAAAAATTCTTTTTGATGAGAAACTTCTAATTGATTCACAACTAGTTTTTGATTTTTTAATTGAGCCCTTACCTTGATTTTATCACCATAGGCAAAATTAGTATTAAATTTATCAACCACAACGTCTAATAATATTTCTGGCACTTCTAATGGACCACTTACTTTTAAATTAATACTCGCAATTCCTTCGCTTGCCTGAAAAAGAGTCGCCACTTTAGGAATAGTAGCCATCTCGGCTAGATCAACTTTAACCTTAGCATAAAGATTAGTTTTAATATTTTGCCACTTATCAAAAGTACCTTGTAATAACCCATTAAGCTCCGCACTATGCTGAGGGTGATAAATTTTGAGACCATCTATCTGCAATTTCTCTTGATAAAATTTTAAGTCAGTTGTTAAATTTTTTATTCTACCTAAACCGAAAGGGACTAAATCCTCTAAAATAAATTGCGGGATAATATCAATTTTTAACTTAAAATAAGTATTTCTCTCTGCTATTTGTAACTCACTAATAGTCAGGGCCCTCGAATCTACAACTACTAAAACTTTACGCAAACTTAAGGTACTTATTTTAATAGGAATACTTTCTTTAAAAATCTTTTTTAAATATCTAAAATCATATACAACTTTTTTATTACTCTTAGAATCTATGCTTGGAATGTCACTGAGTGCTAAATTTTTTTTCTTATTTTTAAAAAATCCCTCCAGATAGAAAATACCGTCTTCAACTGCTACTTCACTAATCGCTAATTTTTTGTCTGCAAAACTCCATAAGTTTAAATAAAAATTAAACTTTTTAGCTTCTACATTTACTTTGCTCTTACTAGTTAAATCTTTATATTTAAAATCATAGAAACTTATCCCAAAAGGGAAAAGGGTAATCTGTACTTTTTTAAATTCAACTTTACTTAAAAAAGAATGTGGCACAAACCTATGAGAAAATTTAATTAAATTTTTAGAAAAAAACTCTGTTTTACTTATTTGTAAAAATAAGTAACAAAAAAGGGTAATGACCCCTAAAAAAAACAAGACAGCCTTATTAATTTTTTTCAATTCTGTCGATCCTCTCATGAGTAGGCAGACTACCATCTAAAGAACCCGCAACTTGGTAGTACTTAATGGCAGAAGCCTTATCTCCCATTTGTAAAAGAATATCTCCTCTTAATAAGAAAAAACTAGCTCGCTGATTTTGTTTTAAGTGAGTTTGCAATACATGGTCAATCAATTCTAACCCTGTTACAAAATCTCCTATTTCTTTTTTTATTAAAGCTCGAAGATAACTATAAGTAGCAATATCTGTCTGAGAAAAGAATAAAGATTTTTTTTCTAAAAAATTATCTGCTTGCTGAAAAAGACTCATGGTATAAAGCATCACCACGTGATCTTTAATCTCTTCTATATTAATTTCTTTTTCCAAATCCTCTTTAGATTCAACTAATATAGAACTCTCTTCTTTTTCTTGAAAGTTAGAATATATCTCGTTACTACTTTCTCTAAAAAAACTGGGCCTTTTTTGCTCTTCTGCTTCAGTAGAAATTAAAATCTTATCCTTTTGAATATGCGGTGAAGTTTGATCTAAAAGCTCAGCTCCTTCAACTTTACTTCCTCTAAGGATTTGTAAAATCTTTTTATAATTTTCTCTGGAAAGAGATTCCTGTTTGGAAGAAGAATTTGTAGTCATAGACAACAAATCTTTAAAGGTCTCTTTAAAAAAGTCTTTTTTAGATTTCTCACCTAAACACTCTAAGGCGTAGTCATAAACTAAACGAGCTTTTTCTGGTTGTTCTAGTAGATTGAAAAAATTAATAAGAAAACAAAAGGCAACAGGATTTTGCTTATCCCAAAGGATTAGTTTTAACAAATGAGTCGTTATCAAATCTTTTTTGAGATAGCTGGTACGACTTTCTCTTAACAAAAGAAATACGTCTATCATGAGAGCTGAATCATTTAATAATGCACGCTCTTGTATTGATAAATTAAAATGAAGCTTTTTAAATTCTTTATAGAGAATTTTATCTTCTTTTTCTGTGATTTTTTTTTGGTAAGTGCTCATGAGAATATCAACTATTTCTTTTTTAAAAGATCTTCGATCATTCTTCTGTAAAAAAAACTTTAGTTTAAAAATTTGCCAGTCTAAATATTCGTCTATCTTTTGAATCTTTGCTATAAACCGTAAGCCACGCTCTATAAGTTTTTTTGCTATTAATTCTTGCAAATAATAATCTGTTACCTTTTTAAAAAACTCTCGTTCTCCCCAAGATAATATTTCGTCTATAATTTGTTCTAATGCTACCGTATCTAAACTATGTGAGTTTTTTACTTCTTGCTTTAGTGAAACAGGATAATACTCTTTGGCTTTTTGATAAAAATCTTCGTACTGATAAGACTGAATCAAGACAAATAATTCTTCTAATAAAAGCATTTTTTTCCCAAAAGATTGTTAGTTACTGAATTTTAACCTATTTTTTTGAGGTCTTCAGAAGAAATATGGTATTCATCTAAGATGAGGAAGAAATAATGCTAAGCGAAATATTATTTTTTAACACGTTCCATATATTCATCACTTCTTGTATCTATCCTAAGAACTTCACCTTCTTTAATAAAAAGAGGCACGTTAATCCTAAGACCTGTGGTCATAACTGCTTTTTTCATCCCACCTGTAGCTGTATCTCCCTTAAGTCCAGGGTCTGTCTCGGCAACTGCTAATTCAACAAAATTAGGAAGCTCTAAAGAAATAGGTTTGCCATTAAAATAAAGAATAATAATTTTAATTCCTTCTTGTAAATAATACTTAGAATCCCCTACTTGTTCTTCTGAAAGCTGAATAGACTCATAGGTTTCTTGATCCATAAAATGAAATCCATCTCTATCTGTATACATGAATTCCATTTCTTTTTGCTCTAAATCAGGAACTCCAACTGTATCCACCCCCGCTTTAAAAGTACGCTCAATAACTAAATTTGTTTCTAAGTTTTTAAGCCTCGTTTTAACAAAAGCCGACCCTTTTCCAGGATTTACGTGTACTGACTCCACAATAAGATAAGGCTTTCCTTCTATTTCAATTTTAAGACCTTTTCTAAAATCTGTAGTTTTATACATATATAACCCTTTATGTTTTTGATTGCTGAAGTAAGGCCATTATTGCTACGTAATAAGACTCCTGACCAAGCCCGCTTATTATGCTGTTCACAGCTCTTGCCGTCAATAGAACTTGCCTAAATTCTTCTCTACTATGCAAATTACTCAAATGGACTTCTATTTTATAAAAATTAATCATTTTAAGAGCGTCATGAATACTTACACTCGTATGGGCATATCCCGCAGGATTAATGATTAATCCTAAGCATGACTCTCCTACATATTGCTGAATTTTTTGAACAATATCCCCTTCCTGATTAGATTGAAACCACTCAACTTCTAAGGGTAAATTTTTAATTTTCTCCGATGTATATTTTATGATTTCGGCTAAAGTTAGGGCCCCATAAATATCTGGCTCACGCTTACCTAGAAAATTAAGATTTGGGCCATTGATAATGATTATTTTTTTCATGACATTAAAAACTTTTTGATCTCTTATCAATTTTTTCTAAAAATATTTCAAATTTATTTTGTAATTTATCTTGCAACTTCTCTTGAGGTGAAGCTTTTTCTTTGCTCTCACTCTCCATCATTTTTTTCTCAACTTCTCTAAGCTTACTTATTGATTTCTCATCACTAGGATTAAGTGAAATTATTTTTTCTAATACCTCTTTGGCTTTTGAATAATGTTTCTGAGCGCAGTATAAATCAATAAGTGTATGCGTAACAATAGGAGGTTCTTCTTTTTTTAATACAGCATCTACCTTTTTAGATTTTTCCTTAGAATTTTTAATAGGAGTCTTTTTTAATTCTGCAAATGGAATCTCATCCCAATGAGAAATCACTGCACTAGGCTCAGGGCTTAAAGTTACTTGTTCCCAATCATCTTCATGAAAACTTATAGCTTTTTCACCACTTCTTATAACAGCTTCAGATCTAGGCTCTAATTCTTCTTCCAGTGTTCTTACTCTTTCAGCTAAAGAAGCATCTTTCGGATTTAAAAAAAGAAGATATTTATAAGATTCTAAAGCTTCAGCAAAAGCTCCAACTTTTTGTGCAACTTTTGCAAATAATTTTTGCAAAAAAAGATTATCTAAATATTTAGGCGCAAGAGGTTTTAAGATTTGGTATGCTAAATCAATTTTTCCCAAAGCCTCATAATATTGAGCTAACACTAACTGGCCTAAAGCGTATTGAGGATGATTTTTAATACCTTTTTTAAGAACTTTAAAAGCTTCATCATACATACCTAACTTTAGATAAGTCTCTGCAAGAGGAGCGAAAGCTTTTCCAAAAGGATTGGCCTCATAGGCACTTAAATACTTAAGTAGGCTCGGTGAATATTTTTTTTCGGACATGGAAATATCTCACAGTTCAAATATTTGATATCTCTTTTATCCTAAATCATTCCGATCTACAAAGCCTGCTTCTTCTTGATTTATTATGCGAGGTGTTAAGAAAATAATAAGCTCGTCTTTGGAAGTTGAAATATTATCAGGATTGCGAAAAAGCCAACCTAAGACAGGAATATCTTTAAGCCAAGGCACACCTCGTACTTCCGTCGTGCGCTCCATTTTATAAATTCCCCCTAAAACAACAGTCGAACCATTATCTACTAAAACATTTGTACTGACAGAACGGTTGACACTATCAGGAGGGGAGCCATCTGTTGGTTTATTTTTAAAGCCTGTTTTATTAATATCTACTTGCATAGCAATGGAACCCTCATTAGTTACCTGAGGTGTTACCTTTAAACTGAAATCAGCAGAAATTTTTTCATAAGTAGCAATAACCTGTGTTCCATTTAAAATATCTTTTCTAAAATTAGTTGTTTCTCCTGTGGCAATGGTGGCTTCTTTTTTATTTTGCGTAATCACTTTAGGACTAGAAATAATTCTACCTTTTTGTTCTCTCTCCATGAGTTGCAACTCTAAATCTAAATTTTTAATACGACGAAAAAGAGCTACATTAAGTCCTAAAAAATTTCCTCCAGGGATGGGAGCTGAACTAAAAGTAAAACCTGGACCTTGAGCATCTCCAATAGCTTCTACTGGATCGTATCCAATTTTTAAACCATTTTTAAGTCCTACTTCTTTGGCATAAGTTTCATTTGCCTCTACCACTTTAGCTTCAATTAAAATTTGAGGTGTTTGTGTATCCAAGGTCTCAATCATTTTTGCCATTTTATCTAAAACGATCGTGGTATCTTTCAAAATAAGTGAATTGGTTCGATCATCTACTGAAATTTTTCCTCTTTCTGGAGTTTGATACTCACTTAAAATCTTTTTCAAATCATCCAACTTAGCAAAACTTACTGGGAAAATACGAGTATTAAGAGGCTCTTGATTTTCTTCAATATTTTTATTCTGAAGACTCGCTATCTTTTCTTTTACAGCTTTTTCTTGAGTACTTACCATGAGGATATTGGATTGTTTTTTAGCAATTAACTTATTGATATTAAGAATTGTATCCAAAGCTTCATCCCAAGGGACATTAGTAAAGCTTAGTGTCTGAGTAGGAACAGCTTTTACATCTTCTCCTAAAATAATATTAAAGCCTGATGTATCTGCAATCATCTTAAGAAGGTCTTCAATTTTAATTTCAGTAACATTAATAGAAATCTTTTTTCCAATATATTTTTTAGGACCTGCACTAGTAATGTTTTCTAAAATATCCACCATCAAATCAGACTTAGGGGCACGCCCTTTTTTATTAGAATCCTCCATGCTAGAAATGGAGGGAGCTTCTTGCAAAGAGCTCTCTGCTTGAGCAAAAGATCCAAATCGACTTTCCACTGCCAATGTAAGTTTATTTCCTGCTACCAAAACCTTAGAGTTTGTGTTTTCTCGTAACTTCACACTCAAACGCACATCTTGAGGATTACTAGGATTTTTATAAAGTGAAAAGAAAGCCACACTTCCTGAAAACTCAGACGTATCAAATTCTTTCAAAGCTTTAGCTAAAGCTTTAACATCTTTAATATCTAAAATAATAAGTTTGTTATCTTTATCATGGGTAAGTTTAATACCATCTTCAGAAATTCCTACTTTATCAAAAAACATCTCAATTTTTTTAACATCGCCTTCGCTCTTAAATTTGACATCTGTCATCTCAAGGGAAAAGCACAAAGAAGTTTTGATTAAAATAAATGACAAAATAGTCAGCTTAATAAATCCGTTTTTCATATTCCTCATCCTTAAGGTGAAAACTGAACAATTTTTATGTATTTATAGTATGACTAAGTTAGAGAGTCTCGTCAAATATTAGCCTGAGATAGCTAGAACTGTTTCTAAATATTCAACTTGCCCGTAGACATTAATGACTTTTTCTACCACTACTACCCCTGCAGGTAAAATAGCTTTTAGCTCCGCTTTATCTGAGCCAATGAGCATACCTTCTTTGAGCATAATCGCTTGCTTACCACCCTCTATTTGCGCCAAAGCTCTTCTTTCTTTACCAATCACAACACCAATAATTTTAATCTTAGATAAAGGAACCGTATTAATTTCTGGGATATTAGTGAAGACACCGTGAAGAACAGTTCCTTGCTCTACCTTATCTTTTTTATCAACTTTTAAAATAGGAGATTTGAAAGGATCACGTAGAGAAAGAGGATCTGGAATAGATGTCTTTCCACTAAAAATATTAGATGACGTGCCTTCTTGGGCCCATGCCACTGTGGTTAAAAAAAGAAAAATGAATACACTTTTTTTCATAGTTTCATCTCGGGAGTAGAATTAGAATTTAAAGCAGGACTCGCAAGAGCTGGTTGGCTTTGGAGCTCTTGATTATAACGAAATGTTTCTATGACAGAATCCATATTCACCAATTGAAATCTACCTTTTTGTTGAAAAAGAGCTTGCTTCATAGATAAATAAGCCACATTAAAAAGACGATCACTTTGAGCTAAATTTTCAAAGAAAATCATAAATTGCAAATACGTTCCGTTTCCTTGAAATTTATATTTTTTAGCGGCATAAAAACCACGAACTTCTTCACGAAAAGATTCTTGAGTAATATCTTTAATTTTTAATTCTGCGGCTTCACGAGAAAAAAGCTGAAGAATTTCTGTATCTGAAATTGTATTGGGTAATTGTCGCTGTACTTGTTCTATTTGCGCTGTAACTTCTTCAACTCTTTGTTGAGAAGCCGCTAAGTTTTCTTGAAAAATTTTTACTTTTTTATTTTTTTCTTCTAGCTCTTTAAGCCTTGATTCTAGCACTGGCTTTTGTCCTATAATTGCTTGTTTTTTTTCCTGATAAAGCGAATAATCTGAGTATAAATTATACAAAATAACAACTAAGACAACTAAGTGTAATTTTTTAGTAAATAAATCTTTTAAGGTCATTCAAACCTCACAACTTTAGCTTTAATTTCAAACTGCTCATAAGTCTGACCCGTGGTGGTATCTGTCACAGCCTTAGATCCTGAAAGCTGTGGATTTCTCCCAAAGAAAACAGAACTTTTTAAATTCTCTACAAATAACCCGATACTGCGATAAGAGCTTGAGTTCCCCTGTATCGTAACTAAATCATTTTCAAAAACCAAAGAAGTTAACCAAAGATTTTCAGGAATATTTTTAGCTATATAAAGTAAAACCTTCATAGGATTACGTTTAATTTTAATAATTTTTTTTACAACTTCTAGCTTTACCATAAGTTGTTTTTCTTTTTCGCCTAGAAGATCTATTTGTTTTTGAACATCTACGAAGGAACTACTTTCTTTTTCTAATTTTTTTATACTGGCACTCAATGCATCGTTAGCTCCATCTAACGCCTGCAATTCTTTATCCCAGTCACTTTTCATAAGAATATCAGGAACAAAACTAAGAGCTAAAATAATAAGAATAGCTTTTAAATTAACCTGACTAATATCTAAACCTAAAAAAATAGGTGTCTTTGTGGTTTTTTTATCTTGAGCTAAATTAATCTTAATCATGTTTGCCTCATGGCCAAACCCAGAACAACGGCACCCTGATTATTAATAAAACTAACAGCTTCTTTAGAAAATTTACTTCTAGAATAATCCACTGAATCCATGGGAGACATACGATTTACTTTTATTTCTAGAAGTGTTTCTAATCCTTGCGCAAATCCAGGAATTTGTGCTGATCCACCTGTAATAAAACAATGATGAATTTTGTCATCCGTAGCAGCTGCTAAAAAAAACACAAGGGTTTTTCTTAGCTCCGCGAAAAATGTCTCAAGAGATGTTTCAATAATTTGCATAACTTCTTCTGGAAGATTACCAGAAGCATCTCCTACCGTTTTTAGATCTTCTGCTTCAGCAAAACTAATACCCATTTGTCTTTGAATTTCCTCTGTAATCATGGCCCCACCCATACTCAATTCTCTGGTAAAAATGGGAGCTTTATTTTTATAAACAATGAGCTTTGTTGTCTGAGCACCAAAATCAATAACGACGGTACCATCATCATAGGCATCTCTATTTTTTTGGATGGTGTATTCAAAAATATTATTTAAGGCAAACAAACTTAAATCAACGATGGCAACTTTAAGACCTGCTTCTGTTACCAGCTCACGAAAAGCATTAATAACATCTTGTCTTGCCGCCGCTAAGATAACATCATTTCCACCACCTTCATTTTTTCCAATAACATGGTGGGAAACCGCCGAATCCAAAGCTTCAAAAGGAATATAATGTTCGCTCTCCCACATAACCTGATTTTCTATTTCTTCTGGAGTTCCTGCTTCTACTTGCAATCTTTTAGCAATCGTATTGGGGCCAAAAACACCTACAGCACAATGCTTAGAACGCACTCCCGCAGAACTTAGTGCTTTTTTTAAAGCAGAAACAACTTCTTCATGTTTTTGGATTTCATCTTCTAAAATGCATCCTTGTGAAAGAGGGATCGAAGAAAAACTTAAAAGCTTAAGCTTATCTTTAGAAACAGCTAACTCACAAACTTTTATAGCACTTGTCCCAATATCAACTCCTACGATGGTTTTTTGACCAACACTTAACAATCCTTGGAGAGGTGAGAATAATTTCTGAAAGAAACTGTTTCCTGACAATGGGTTATATCCTTGTTTTACTTGATAAAAAAAGTATCTGTATTATACCTGTAGAATAACTTACGTTTCAAGAATTTAGTAGAAAAACAGAGGAAATGAGCTTTAAAAATGCTTCTGCAAAGAATATTTGTGCAAAAGCCACAATTAAAATAAAAGGACCAAAGGGAATGGGATAATTTTTATCTTTTTTAGTGAGAATAAGGAAAGATCCCCCTAAGAGAGCTCCCAAAAAACAGCTTAAAAAGATATTATAAATAATCCCTAGAGGACCTAAAAATAAGCCCAGTACGGCATAGAGCTTAATATCTCCGCCACCTAAACCCACCTGATTTCTAAGTTTAAAAAATACCCATGTCACAGACCACGGGATAATAAATCCAATCAATGAACCAAAAACTGAGTGTTGCCAAGGAAAAAACCATAAAGCGTAAGCTATAAAAAGAATGCCTAAATACAAATTTAACGCATCAAGCAATAATCTCCACTGCAAATCAATAAAAAAATGAACAATAAAAATAGAAGCAATGGCCAAATAAAAGAAGAAAAGAGCTATGGCTGTGACTTCCATACTATGAGGGAAAAAAAACAACACATAAATTCCCATTAAAATTTCTACTAAAGGGTATTGTAAGGATATTTTTTTATGGCAAAAAGCACACTTTCCTCTCAAAAAAATAAAACTAAAAAAAGGAATGTTGTGAAACCATCTAATTTTTTTCTCACAGTTCGGACAATGAGAAGGTTTAGTTGTCCAATTTATTCCTCGTGGTAAGCGATAAATCAAAACATTTAAAAAACTTCCTACGATAGCTCCAAAGAAAAAGAGAATAAAATAATACATTTTTTTCCTTATTAAATTTCTTTATATTTAAAAATAATTTGATTTAACAAAAATAAAATCAAGATAAACCCTAACCCATAACTTGTCGTTTTCCAAAGGTAAGTTAGAGGAATTTTCTCTTGATATAAAATAACATCCCGCAGATTGAATCTAGAAAATTGGGGAATAATATAAGAAAAAATATCGCCCAGCTTAGTAGAAAAAAGTGATTTTTGTTGTCTCCAAAATTCCTGATTAGAATAAAGTGTAACTCCTGCACCATAGAAAATAATCCCACTGAAAAAAGCTAACTTCTTACTCAACCAAAGACTAAACTGAAAAGCCAAAAGAAGAAGTATTAACATTTCTAAAAGGTTAAATATATAAACCCATAGGTGCAAAAAATTAAAAATTCCACCGAAAACATAATATAAAACATAGGTCGCCATAAAAAAACAAGCTTGTGATAATAATAAATAAAAAGCAATTCCCGCAATTCTTGCAGATAAAAAAGTATCTTTCGAGTAGCTAGATAAATAAAAATAAATCGTTTTGTTTTCACAACACTTAGAAAAATCACTTACACCTAGAATAATTGCCATCATTAGAGTAAAGAGGTGGCTCATAGCTAAGCCAAAATCTAGAATAATTCTATGAGGGACAGCATACTGAATCTTAACCATCATTAAACATAAAAAAATAAAACTAATAAGACATGCAAATAATAAGTTTAAAAATTTACTTCTCAAAATATGAATAAAATGGATACGTGCTATTTTAAGAATATCCAAGATAATCCTCCGCTGATCCTACAAACAACAAATGCCCTTTCTTTAATAAAATAACATTATCAAAATTTTTCTTTAAATCTGAAATATTATGGCTGGTTAGAATATATCCTCCATTTTTTTGAGTGATAACATTCAATAATTCTATAAACTCTAGATAAGCCTCTTGATCCAGACCATCCATAGGTTCATCCATGACTAAAAATCTAGGATTATGCATACAAAGAGCAAGTATTCCCATTTTTTGAGTCATGCCTTTAGAATATGTTTTTATTTTTTTTTCCCAAAAAGATTTTATCTTAAAAAAATCCAAATAAGCTTCATCTATGACAAGTTCTTTAGGTTTAAGAGACATCAAAAAATCTTTACCTGTCATTTCTGCCTCTAATAAAAATTTTTCTGGCAGATAGGCCATCTCTCTTAGTAATAAAGGATTTATAACCTGTCCTGAACTAGGTCTTAAATAGCCACATAAAAGCTTAAGAAATGTTGTTTTTCCCGAACCATTTTCTCCTAATAAAAGAGTGCGCTTAGTAATGTCTATTTGACAACTTATCTGATGAAGAGCTTGATGTTTGTTAAAGCCTGAAGAAAAACTTTTTAAAACGTTATGGAAAATAATCATATTATGTGGCATAGATTCATTTATGAATAAAAATAAAGTATTAGCTTACCCTAATCAGCAGAGAATGAAACTTAAAATAAGTATCATTTCCTTAGGACTCTTACTCTTGGGTCATTTAAATAAACATAATCCTATTCCTCCTTTTTCTATTTCAAAACAAGCATCAGCTATCAATGTTCGTACTGCTATATTAGAAAAATTTCACTTAGGCTATAAGAGACTCTGGGTCGATTCACTATGGCTGGCAACACTTTTGGAAAGTGACCTCGAACATTACAAAAAAAAAGATCTTAACTCATGGATGTATTTACGCTTCCAAACTATCAGCACATTAGATCCAGCTTTCCTTACACTTTATGAATATGCAGGTATTTATCTCTCTATTATTAAAAATGATATTCAAGGTTCTATCCAAATATTAAAAAAAGGCTTGGAATTTTATCCTGAAAGTTTTGAGCTAAATTTTAATTTAGGTTTTAACTATTTTTTTGAGTTACAACAGCCAGAAAAAGCCTTGCCTTTTTTTGACAAAATAAAATTTTATCCTAAAGCTCCTTTGTATCTAACAACATTAGTAGCAAAGATAAAAATGAAACAAGGAGATAAACAATCGGCACTAAAACTTATCAAAGAAGCCTCTGATAAAATGCCTCCCGGAAGTGCAGGGAAAAAATATTATTTAAATTACTTAGAAAATTTTGAAAAAAAATCTAACTAATACCCTACGCGTTGATGAACAACATTTTTTAACTCATCGATAGTCCACCAATCTGCTCGAGCAGCATTATCATATTTCTTATCAATAACACCCATAGCACAAGCTTTAAAACCCATGCTATCTCCTGTAACTAAACAAGTAGACGCCGCTTCTAAATCAGTACCTTTTACCATATAAACACCACCTGAATTAGTTGCATCAAAATTATGTCCTGCTCCCACTGTTCCATTATATTGTTCACAGCCATATTGTTGAAGGGTAGCCGCAATAGCAGGCCCACCACCAAAACCAGTAGCGTAGTACGTTTTTTCTCCTGGTGAATATCCCATAGAACCTAAGCAAGTAGCATAGACGTTAGCTTCTTGATAAAAAGCAACTTCATTTTGATAAATAGCCCCTAAAGCTATTTTCGCTTCACCTGTTTTAGCTTTCGCTACAAATTTTTGATATTGAGGTACTGCTAAAAAACTCAAAACTCCGATGATAGCCAAAACCACCATAAGCTCCACTAACGTAAACCCTTTATCGGATAAATTTTTCATACAAAACACCTCTTTTAATAATGAACTTGTTTTATGATAACAGCTTTTAAGAAAAAATCCAAATTATCCCATTGCACCACTTGTCATAAAGATAGGTAAATACATGGCAAGTAATATGATGGCCACAATTCCTCCTAAAACTAAGAGGATAAGTGGTTCTATAAGTTTAGTTAAATTAGCTACCATATCTTCAACTTCCTCATCAAAAACATCAGCAACTTTAGCCAGCATTTCATCTAATTTTCCTGTAGACTCGCCTACTTTTACCATTTGAGAAACCATTTCAGGAAAATAATAAATTCTAGAAAGAGGTTCACTTAATGTTTTTCCTTCCGTTATATATTTTCTAACTCTTCTTACATCTTTAGAAACAACAACATTATCTAATGCTTCTGCGCAAGTATCTAACGCATCAATCAGTGAAACTCCCGAAGAAAGAAGAGTGGAAAGTGTTCTAGAAAAACTTGCAAGATTAGCTTTGATGACAAGATTCCCAAATAAAGGCATGGTCATAATGAAACGATCCCAAAATTGGCGACCCAAAGAAGTTTTTATATAACGCTTAAAAAGAGCGAAGAGAATAAAAATAAAAGAAAAAATATAAATTCCATAATGACGAAGAAGAGAAGAGATTTGTAAGACAGCTTGTGTAATAAAAGGAAGAGTTTGCCCTGAACCTTTTAGCATTTCTGCAAAACGAGGAACAACAAAAGTCATTAAAAAAGAAACTAAAAGAACACCAACCGCTGTCACAACCGCAGGATAAAGCATGGCTGACTTTACTTTACCTTTTATGCGTATTTGATTTTCTAGATAGGTGGCAATTCGTTGTAAAATATTATCTAAAATTCCCCCGACTTCTCCTGCTCGAACTAAACTATAGTAAAGACGATCAAATTGTTTATGAGAAGACATGGCATCGGAAAGAGTCTTTCCTGAACCAACATCAGCCGCAATATGGCGAACGGACTCTTTAAGAATAATATTTTTTTCTTGTTTGTGTAGAATTTCCAAACTTTTTAAGATAGGAACTCCTGCACTTATTAAGATAGATAACTTTTTAGTAAAGCTAGCAATTGTTTTATCTCCTACTGATCTAGCAAACCCGCGACTTATAAGCCATGTTCCCAAATCTAAATTTAAAACTGAGGGCGAATTAAGTTTTGAAACACGAATGTGTCTTATGCGTAAAAGCTTACGTGCATCTTCTTTAGAATCTGCTTGAATAATACCAAACGCTTTTTTGCCGTCTCTATCGAAGCCTTCCCAATTCCAATCTGCCATATTTATGACCTTAAAAAAGAATAACTAGAATCTAATCCCCAACATTTTAGCTAACTCTTCTGGTTCAGAGGAATAAGCTAAAACCGTTTCCTTGTCTATGATACCTGTCTTTACCAATTTGGCCAAACTTTGATTCATGGTTATCATTCCAGTATTTTCTTGGCCTACTTGCATTTGGGAATAGATCTGGTGAATTTTATTTTCCCTAATAAGATTACGAATAGCAGGAGTTACAATCAAAACTTCAAGTGCAATAGCACGTCCTCCTCCAAAAGATTTTGGAATAAGCTGTTGTGCGATAACTCCTTGCAAAACAAAAGAAAGAACTGTTCTAACTTGGGCCTGTTGTTCTGCAGGAAAAACACTAATGATACGATTGATAGTTTGAATAGCTGAGTTGGTATGAAGGGTTCCAAAAACTAAATGCCCTGTCTCTGCGACTGTCAATGCCGCTTCTATTGTTTCCAAATCTCTCATCTCTCCTACCATGACAAAATCTGGATCTTGACGTAAAAGACTTCTAAGGCCTGAAGCAAATGAATTACTATCTTTCCCCACTTCTCTTTGATTTACCAAACAAGATCTATGCTCATGTATATATTCGATAGGATCTTCTAACGTCACAATGTGTCCCGTTCTTTCGGAATTAATTTTATCTAAAATTGCGGCTAAGGTAGTAGTCTTCCCCGAACCTGTGGGCCCTGTACATAAAACGAGACCGTTACTCAAATGAGTAAAGGATAAAAGAGTATTGGGTAATTGCAGAGCTTGAAAATCTGAAATGACACTAGAAAGATGACGAAAACTTGCAGAAAGTCCTCCTTTCGCATAAAAAACGTTGGCCCTAAAACGAGAAAGACCTTTCACTCCAAAAGAGAAATCTAATTCTAATTTTTCTTCTAACTCCTGCTTTTGCTCATCTGTCAAAACTTGATAAATAAGACGCTTAGTATCTTCTTCTCTAAGTAAACCTACTTTTATTTTTGTCATCACACCGTGAATACGTAAACAAGGTTGCGACCCTACAGAAAGATGTAAATCAGAAGCCCCATGATCTGCCATAACTTTAAAAAGTTGTGAAATTTGAATAGATTCATCAATAAATTTTTTCTGCTGAGTCACGGTTTGACCGCTTTTTTTATCTTCCATATGTTCCTCTAACCGTGATCAGAGACAGAAATAATAAGAGCTTCTTCTAGTGTCGTAATCCCCAGTGCAACCTTAGAAAGAGCACTCATCCTTAGTGTTTTCATTCCTTCCTGAATAGCTTGTCTTTTCAGATCTACCGCTGAAGCATTTTTGACAATCAAATCCCTAATTTTTTGACTCATTGGCATTACTTCATAAATAGCAATACGACCATGATAACCTGTTTGATGACAGGCACGACAACCTCTTCCTTTAAAAACTTTGACTTTTTCTGCTGTAGTAGGAGCAAATCCACAAGAAACTAATTCCTGCACTGAAACAGGATGATGTTCTTTACACTCTTTGCATATCACGCGGCAAAGTCGTTGTGCGACCACTACATTTAAAGATCCCAAAAGCAAGAAAGGTTCAATACCCATATTAAGAAGGCGAATAATAGAAGAAGGAGCATCATTCGTGTGTAAGGTAGAAAGAACTAAGTGACCTGTTAATGCCGCTTCTACTGCAATCTGAGCTGTTTCTCTATCCCTAATCTCTCCCACCATAATAATATCTGGATCTTGTCTTAAAAAAGTTCTGAGTGCTGATGCGAAAGTAAGTCCAATATCTTCTTTAACATTAACTTGATTGACTCCATCTAAATTAAACTCGACAGGGTTTTCAATAGTAGAAATATTAGAATAAATTTTATTAAGCTCAGTCAGAGCAGAATATAAAGTGGTAGTCTTTCCTGATCCTGTTGGTCCTGTCACTAAACACATACCAAAAGGACGATAGATTCCTTCTTTAAAAATTTCAAGCTGTTTCGATTCAAAACCTAATTTAGTCATATCTAACTGCAAACTAGATGAATCTAAAATCCTCAAAACAATTTTTTCTCCAAAGAGAGTAGGTAAGGAAGAAACTCGATAATCAATAGCATTCCCTGCAATAAAAATTTTTATACGACCATCTTGTGGTCTACGTTTTTCTGCAATATCCATTTGGGCCATAATTTTAATTCTAGAAAGAACTGGTAACATCATATTTAAAGAAGGATGAAATATCTCCGTCAGACTCCCATCAATTCTTAAGCGAATACGAAACTTATTTTCATAAGGCTCTAAGTGAATGTCACTGGCTTTTTTGGCATAAGCTTCCGCTAAAATTTTATTTACAAAAGTAATAATATCTTCACCAATATCTTCAACACTGGCTAATTGGGCAATATCTTTACGAATAGTTTCGGGGCTCACTTCTACGATGGATTCTGCCAACTCATCAACAGACTCTTCAATCGTGTCAAATATTTTTTTCCACGCTGAAAGAGTCGTAACAACAATATCTACTTGCCTTTTAAATATTTTTCTAAACTCATCAACTTTATCTTTAATGGTAGGATCAAATGTGGCCAAGACAACTCTATTTTGATTTTTATCTATAGGAATAACCCGATATTTTGTAACAAATCTCTTTTTAAGCAAACTAGTCACTTCGCTCGCAATACTTTTC
>JAGOVR010000019.1 GCA_018060635.1 Bacteriovoracaceae bacterium | reverse complement strand
AGACTTCCAATATTTTCTACACCTGAAAGCTCTGTATAATTTTTTTCTTGATAGGTGCGCTTAGATTCACGAGTCAGAGTATTTTTAAGCGCAGGAACTAAAATACTATGAATAAGAGTTGATTTTCCTGAGCCACTCACTCCTGTAATACAAAGAACGCCCCCTAAAGGAAACTTAACATTTAAATTTTTTATATTATTTTTATGAGCACCCTTAAGATGGATAAACCCCATAGGTTTTTTTCTGACATTGGGAGTTGCAATCTTATCTTCCCCTGAAAGAAATCTTCCCGTTAATGATTTTTTTGATTTTATAATTTCTTGAGGAGTACCACAGGCTACAATTTCTCCTCCGTGAATTCCTGCTCCTGGCCCCATATCAATAATATAATCAGCATTCATCATAGTTTCTTCATCATGCTCTACCACCAAAACAGTATTACCCAATGCTTTGAGCGAGCGTAGAGTTTTTATAAGACGAGTATTATCTCTTTGGTGGAGTCCAATACTGGGCTCATCCAAAACATACAAAACACCAGAAAGAGCTGATCCAATTTGAGTAGCCAGCCTTATACGCTGACTCTCTCCACCAGAAAGAGTCATAGCTGAACGATTAAGAGTTAAGTAATTAAGTCCAACATTGAGTAAAAAAGAGAGGCGATCTTTAATTTCCTTAAGAAGCTTTTGAGCAATCATTTGTTTTTGCGCATCTAATTTTAGTTTGTCAAAAAAATTAAAAGTTTTTTCAATAGGCATATCACAGGCATCAATAATGGAGTGATTATTTATTTTAGTAGAGAGCGCAAAAGTATTGAGCCTTTGACCTTTACAAGAAGGGCAAGATTTTATTTGCATATATTGTTCAAGGTCATCGCGAGTTTTATCGGAAGCTTCGTGATATTTACGCTCTAACCAAGCATTGACACCAATGAAAGCTTTTTTAAAATTAAAAACGGAATTTTCTGATTTAAAAGAGTAACTATAAATTTTATCACTACCTGCAAAAAGAGTTTCAATAAAACTTTTAGGTAGTTTTTTTAGAGGAAGAGAAATATTTATTTTTTCTTGAGATACAATACATTTGACCATTTGATAAAGAAAACTATTTTTCTTTTGTAAGGGACCCACTGCTCCTTCAAAAAGAGGAAGTTCTTCATTCAAAATCATAAGTTCTCTAATAAAAATTTTACTTTCTCCTAAACCATTACAAGAACTGCAGGCTCCCAGAGGAGAGTTAAAAGAATACAGTCTAGGTTCTAATTCAGGAAAACTAAGGTTGCATTTTCCACAAGCAGAGCGCTCACTAAAAAGAGTTTCAGTAAATTTTTCATTTTTTTCCTGTAAAACAATAAGAGATCCATGGCCAATTTTTAAAGCATATTCTACAGAATCAGTAAGTCGTTTTTGCATTCCTTCTTTTTTAATAACTAAGCGGTCAATCACCACATCAATATTATGAGCTTTTGTTTTTTGCAATTTAATTTCATCAGAAAGAGTTGTTATTTCGCCGTCAATACGAATGCGAGAAAAACCTTGAGCAAGATATTCAGCAATAACCTCACGATGCTCACCTTTTTTATTTCTAAAGATAGGAGCTAAAATTTGAATCTTTATTCCTTCTTCCCATTTTTTAATAGACTCTACAATTTGTTCGGCGCTTTGCCCTTTTATTTCGATATGACAATGAGGACAAAAAGGTGTTCCAATACGAGCGTATAAAACTCGTAAATAATCATAAATTTCAGTAACAGTTCCTACAGTTGATCTAGGATTTTTACTGGTAGTTTTTTGATCAATAGCAATAGCAGGAGAAAGGCCTGTGATAGATTCCACATCAGGAGGCTCCATTTGTCCTAGGAATTGTCTTGCGTAGGAAGAGAGTGACTCAATATAGCGTCTTTGTCCTTCAGCATAGATAGTATCAAAAGCTAAGGATGATTTTCCAGAGCCAGAAGGGCCAGTGATAACTACAATTTTATTACGAGGAATTTCTACATCAATTGATTTTAAATTATGAACTTTAGCCTTGCTAATAATAATTTTGTCATTGCTCATAAAATAGCTTTAAAGGGAAATAAGCTTAATATAGTGATTTTGTTTTTCTTGGTTCAACCATTCTTGCGATATTTTATTAAAAGATTCTTCATACAGAGCGGATCTTATTTGGTCTTTTTTTTCTAGATAAAATTTAGACTCGGCTATAACTTCTTTTTTTTTCACAAAGAAATAGTGTGTTTTGTCGCCATAAAAAATGGGCTGGCTAAAAGATTCTACAGCAACTGTTTTAATAATTTCAGCAATATGATCAGGAAGATCATCTTCAGGTAAAAAGCCTAAATCAGAAACTTCTAAATTTTTGTAAGCTTCAGGAATAGGGGAGCCTTTTTGATAATCTTTTAAAATAGCGATGACCTCATTTTTTTCAGTGTCGTTAATTTTTTTATCTAAAGAAAAATCAATAAGGTTGTAATTAAAAGAAATAGTGGCTTGATCTCCATATTTTTTTAAAAAAGAAGATTTAACTTGTTCTTCGCTAATAGCAATAAGATGAGAAAAAACTTTTACATTTAAAATATTGTAAATGCTATTCATGAGGTTGAGTTGCTCATATTCGGGATAGCTAAAATTATTTTCTGCGAGAAAACTATTGAGACCGTCTTGGTTTGTTCCCATTTTTTTTATACGCTCTTCAATATCTTGCTTATTTTGCTCATCTGTAATGTTGTAATTTAGCGTTTCTAATTTAGAGCGCATGACTTCAGATTCTACAAATAGATTAATAATTCCAGAGGCAGTAGGGGTTTGCTCTTTATAAATAAGAGGAGAGATCATTTTTCTAAAAGCATATGTATCTTGAATTCTCTTAACCATAGAAAGAGTGAGGATTTTTTTGTCGATAACAGCTACAACTTTGTCTAAAGATTCAGCAGAAGCATAGGAGCAAACAGAAAATAAGATTAAAAAAAGATATGGCATAATAAAATCTTAGATCTTGTCTTTAAAGATAGTGACGCTAGCATTTTTCTTAGAGTTCTCAAAATAATTTTGAAGAGCAGTATCTCGTTTTTTATCAAAAACAATGCGGCCATAAAGACTTGTATCAATTTGTTTGAAGTCCTTGATGTCAGTAACTTTAATGATATGAAAGCCAAATTGGGTGCGTACAGGCTCTGTGATATATCCTTTCGTTTGATTTTTAATAGCCATATAATATTCAGGAGCTAGCTTAACTACGGGTTGGAAATTCATATCACCACCCATACTTGCGGTGGTACTTTGAGAATAACGTCGTGCCATTTCTTCAAAACGATTGGGTTCTTTTTTTAGTGATTTATAAATATCCATAGAGAGAGCATAAGCGGATTTAACTTCACTTTCGACGGGTTCGGCTTTGAGACGAATAAGAATATGAGAAGTCCTATATTCTTTATTTTCTTTATAAAATTCTTCAATTTCAGTGGGAGAAACAGTAATTTTTTTAAGCACAGGCTCGATATCTTTAGAAATTTGAGCATTAAAAAGTAAATTATTAATTTTTTCAGCCACTACAGGGTCTTGAGCTAAGTTATTTTTTTTAGCTTTTTGTACACCAATTTTTTTATAGATAAGTTCATTTAGTATATTTTCCTTCGTTACTTTTCTTTGCGATAGAAAAAGCAGGTTTTCACGAAAACTTTGTTCTAATTCTGAAGAGTAAATAGATTCACCATTCACAGTGGCAACCACGCTATCGGCAGAAAAACTGTTTCCTGTTAAAAAAGAAAGAAACAGTATTGTCCAAACACATTTTTTCATAAAAATTTCCTAAGGTTTGCTGTATGTAAAAACGCTAACATAGAACAATTTTCTGCGCAATCTCTTTTGAAAAATCTAAGAGCCTTTTTTGATCAGGAGTCTCTTCAAAATAACAGTGTACACCAAAATCAGGTGTTAGCTTATATTTCTTATTTTGATTTAAGAATGTAGCAAGAATTTGATCTCTAAGCTTGCTATTTTTTTCTATAAGTTCAGGAGAAAAGCGTAAAAAGAGAGTTTTACCAGAAGCTTTAAAGGAGATGATAGCAGTTTTTTGAAGTTGCAAACGTATTTCTAAGATAAGAAACAAATTTTGCAATTCTTCAGGGATCAATCCAAAAATATCTATGAATTCTTCTTTGATGGAAACAAGTTCTTCGATTAAAGAACAGTTAGAAAGTTTTTTATAGTATTTAAGTCTTTGCGATGGGTCATTAATGTAACTTATTGGAATTGATGATGAAAAAGGAAGTAGAATTTCCATATTTTTTACATTTTCAATAATTATTTGTTCTCCTTTTAGTTCAGCAATAGCTTCTTTTAAAAGATCCATATAAAGTTCCAACCCTACTCCTTCAATATGCCCAGATTGATCTGGCCCCAAAATATCGCCAGCTCCTCGTAACTCTAAATCCGAAGAAGCAATAGCAAAGCCAGAACCAATTTGAGAATAAGTTTGTAGAGCTTCTAAGCGCTGGTTAGCGATATCAGAAAGATTTCTATTTTTGGGAATGACAAAGTAGGCATAAGCTTTCTGATTGGAGCGACCAATGCGCCCCCTTAATTGATGTAGTTGAGAGAGTCCGTAAGTCTCTACGCGGTTAACAATCATGGTATTGGCAGAAGGAATATCAATCCCTGATTCAATAATAGTAGTAGCTAGTAAAACATCACATTTTTTAGCATAAAACTCATTCATTTTTTTTTCTAATTCTTTTTCGGGAAGCTGTCCATGAGCAATAAGTACACGAGCCTGTGGTACAAGTTTTTTAATTTTTATTTCTTCTAATTCAATATCATTAACTCGGTTATGCACGTAGAAAACTTGTCCTCCACGAGCCAATTCTTTTTGAATAGCCTCTTTCAAAATGTGTTCTTCATCTCTAATAACCAAGGTACGTATAGATTGACGATTAGTGGGAGGAGTTTGAATAAGTGAAAGATCACGTAGTCCTAGAAAAGCCATTTGGAGTGTACGAGGAATAGGTGTTGCCGTTAAGGTTAAAAAATGAACCGATTTTTTTAATAATTTAAGTTGTTCTTTATGAGCCACTCCAAAGCGTTGCTCTTCATCTACAATAACAATCCCCAAATCTTTAAAATGAACATCACCAGAGATGAGTTTATGTGTTCCAATAATAATATCAACTCTACCTTGAGAGACTTTTTCTAAAATCTCTTTAGATTCTTTTGCTGTTTTTAAGCGAGAGAGAAATTCTATTTCTACAGGAAAATTTTTAAATCTTTTTACAAAAGAATGGTAATGTTGCAAGGCTAAAATAGTTGTAGGGACTAAGATAGCTACTTGTTTTTTATTCAAAACGGCCATGAAAGCCGCTCGCATAGCCACTTCTGTTTTTCCAAAACCCACATCGCCACAAACCAGACGATCCATAGGAATAGGTTTTTGCATATCTTCTAAGACATCTTGTATGGCACGAGCTTGATCGGGAGTTTCTTCAAAAGGAAAAGATAGTTCAAAATCTCTAAAGATATGGTCAGGAGGGCTGAAGGCGTAAGCTAAAGAAGCTTTTCTTTCAGCCTGTAGTTTTACCAGATCAAAAGCTAATTTTTTGACAGAAGAACGAGCTTTTTCTTTAGCTAGTTCAAATTTATTTGTTTTGAGATTAGCAACCTTGATGTCTAAATTTCCTTCGGCGTGCTTTTGCAGAAGATCTATTTTATAAACAGGCAAATAAACTTTATCTTTATCTTCATATTGAATAATAAGATAATCAGTTTTGACTTCAGCTATTTGAATGCTTTCTAATCCTAGGTAGATACCAATGCCATGATCCCTATGCATAACATAATCACCTATTTTTAAAGTAGATAATTGTTCCGCAAAAAGATCTGTTTTTTTATATTTAATATTTTTTTTACTCTTAGTATTTTGCCCAAAGATTTCAGCATCAGTTAAAACTAATATTTTTTCTTGCTCAGAATAAAATCCTTCATGCAGATCTAAAGAAAGAAAGCTAATGCGATTCATGAGATTAATTGGGAAATGCCTCCCTTCTAAAAAATACAGAATTTCTTTTTTAGAATTTTCATTTTGAGAAATAAAAATAATTTGACCAGAGGATTCAAAAGATTTTTTAAGAAAAAGAAAGAGAGCTTCGAGGTAAGATTCGAGAGTGGTATTTGTTTTTAGTAGTTGTTGTGTTAGATAAATTTTTGCCGTACGGAAGTCACAAGGATAGCTTAGATTAGAATTTTCAGAAGAAATTGAGTTAAAATAAAAGATATTTTTTTGATAATTTATTTTTTCCCAAAAAATCTCACAAGGACTTGGGAGTAGGGAGTCACTTTTATTATCTAGGTGTTCTCTTTCAAAGTCGATTTGCATTTCACTATAAAAATTCTTCCAAATATCAATTGATTTTTCTTGGTTTAAAAAAAAAGTTATAGTTTCGTTCTCTAAAAAATCAATAAGTTTTCCATTTTCTTTAAAAAAGAGAGGAACAAAATGTGTGAAGTTTTCAAAAAAGTCCCCTTGAGAAAGTCGGCGAAAAATATCTTGTCTTTTTTCATATTTATTTTTTTGTTGAGAGGAAGGTAGGGGTATTTTTTCTCTTAATAAATCAACAAAATTAGAGTGACATAAGACAAAAGGAGAGAGGTAGAGAGAAATTTCATGCAAAGATTCTTGATTTTTTGTTCTAAATGTTTCGGAATCTATTTCTAAAATAGATTCAATCATGTCATCAAAATAGTGGATACGGTAAGCTACTCCACTTGTGCAATAAATATCAAAAATATCTCCTCGCTGGCTAAACTCACCTTTTTCACTAAGCCCAGAATTTCCCGTATAGCCTAGATTGACTAGTTTTTGAGCAAGCTCATGAGGAGGAAGGATGTCACTTGTTTTTAAACAAAGAGAATTTTTAAAAAAATTCACAGGGGGAAGTTTGCTGTGAAAAGCTTCGGTAGTTGTAATAAGAATATAAGGTTTTTTGGTGCTACAAAGTTTACTTAAAACAGTGAACCTTTCAAAACACAAATCAGGAGAGTCAATAAAGGCAGAGTAGGGGGAGTGTCCAATTTCAGGAAAAAAAAGGGGCGGGATTAACTCTTGTGATTTTAAAAGATCAAAACAAGCATGAGCTGTTTCATTATCCTCACAGATGAGCATATAGGATTTTTGGCTCCAATCAGCGTCATTTTTAATGAATTGAGAAAGTAAAAAAGACCATTGGAGGGGAGAGATTCCATTAAGATGGGGTATGTTGGTAGGTACTTTTACAGATGTTTTATTTTCTGTGATAAAGTTTTTTAAAGCTTGAAAGATCATGGCTTCATTTGTACTTGAAAAAATCTAAAACGCTTAATGTTATTTTATTGCTCGTCGCATTACTTTAATTAAAAATCTCTTAAAAAATAGGCCATTAGAGTTTCCAATGTATTCTTCATCATGTACCTTTTCTACACAAAGATTGTTTTTTTTGTTTCAAAAGGCTTACACGTCATGAAATTTAGTGGCTTTGAAAGTTATATGCCTGTGGTTATTTTAATGGGCCTATCTCTCCTTGTAGGGATAGGGGGAAGGCTTGCTTCTAAACTTTTGACCTCTAAAAAATTTGAAGAAAAAAAAGAAGACGCTTATGAGTGCGGAGAAGAAGCTCAAGGCTCTGCTTGGTCTTTATTTAATGTGCGCTTCTATGTTGTAGGTCTTATTTTTATTATTTTTGATGTTGAATCTGTTCTTATGTTTCCTATTGTTGCCATCTATAAATCACTAGTAGAAACAGGCAAAGGGGGATTTGTTCTTATAGAAATTCTTCTTTTTCTTTTTATTCTTATCGCAGGTATTGCTTATTGTTGGAGAAAAGGTGATTTAGGTTGGGTTAAAAGTTTTCAAAATTCATCTAAAAAAAATGGGCAGAGGTTATAGATGGGACAAACAGTTGTTTCCTACTTATCGCAGTTTGCATTCTTACAAAACTTTAATAGCTGGTTAAGTAAGTTATTGGGTTTTGATGCAACAACAGTTACATCCTTTCTAGTTTTTTTTGCGGCGGCTTTTATTTTGCTAAATATTGCGGCTGTTATTGGTGGGATGGGAACGTATGCTGAAAGAAAAATTTCAGCCGATCTCCAAGCACGGATTGGCCCTAATAGAGTAGGTCCTTACGGACTTTTTCAGTTTTTAGCCGATGGTCTAAAAATGCTTGGAAAAGAAGATATTATTGTAAAAAATGCTGATCGTTTTCTTTTTACATTAGCTCCTCTTCTTTGCTTAGTGGGAGCTTTTACAGCTTTAGCTGTTATTCCCATTTCTAGTGGCTTAGCTTTAAGTCATTTAGATGTAGGCGTTTTTTTCCTCATAGGGATAACTTCTTTAGTGGGTTTAGGTGTTTTTTTAGGAGGTTATTCTTCTAATTCTAAATGGTCTATGCTGGGCGGAATGCGAGGAGCTTCACAAATTATAAGTTATGAAATTCCTGTAACTATTACAGCTCTTTCTGTTTGTTTATTAGCAGGGAGTTTATCTTTTCAAAAAATTATTGAAAATCAGTCAGGAATGCCATGGGATTGGTTTATTTTTCATAATCCATTTTCTTTTATCGCTTTTTTTGTTTTTTTTATAGCGGCATTGGCAGAAACAAATAGAGCTCCTTTTGATCTTCCTGAAGCAGAATCAGAATTAGTTTCAGGTTACCATACAGAATATACAGGAATGCGTTTTGCTTTTTTTGCCTTAGCTGAATATGTGGAAGTTTTTATTGTATGCGCTGTTGCATCAGCTTTCTTTTTAGGGGGATATAAAGTTCCTTTTAATTTAGGAGGAGATGGAATTTTAGGGCAATTTTTACAAATTGGATCTTTTTTTACAAAGACCTTTCTTCTTTATTACGTTGTTATTTGGATTCGTTGGACATTGCCACGTTTAAGAGTGGATCAACTGATGGTGTTATGCTGGAAATATCTTACTCCTATAGCTATTTTTAATCTTATTGGGATTGCCTGTTGGCTTTATTTTTTTGAAGGAAAATCGCTAGTTCATTTAGTGGTGGCACTAGCGTCAGGGGGAAATACTCACCACTAGAAAGAAAGAAATATGTTTTTAAATGTTCTTTTTATTACAGCTACTTTGTTGACACTTGTTTCAGCACTGGGCGTCCTTTTTTGTAAAAATATTATGCATTCTTGTATTGCTCTCTTTGGAGCTTTAATGGGTGTTGCAGGTTTGTATATTACTCTAGGAGCAGATTTAGTAGCGGCAACACAAGTTATGGTTTATGTAGGTGGAATTGTTATCCTTATGGTTTTTGCTGTGATGCTGACGGGTGGAAAAGACTTTGTAAGTAAAGCGCAGAGTGTTTTAAAATTAGCTCCTCTTATGGGAAATAAAAAAACTTACATGATCGCTTTTTTCTCAGTACTTATAATCATTATTACTTTTTGGCGTCTCATTTCCCAGACTTTAAAAATTTCTTCACAAGCAACAACAGAGGTAACATCCACGGTTGCTGACATTGGTTATTTGCTTATTAGTAAGCACGTTTTGGCTTTTGAGATTTCTTCAATTCTACTTTTAGGTTCTTTAGTAGGTGCCGCTTTTATTGCTAGAACTAAAAAGAATTTTGAAAGTGATCATGAAGAGAAAGGAGAAAATAAATGATAACGCTTTCATCTTATCTTCTTATTTCTTTATTCTTATTTTTAATTGGGATAGCTGTGATGCTATCTAGAAAAAATATTATTGCTATTTTATTAGGGATCGAGTTAGTTCTAAATGCCGCCGCTTTAAATTTTGTAGCTTACTCTAGATTTGTCACTCATGAGCTAGATGGCCATGTTTTTCCTCTTTTTATTATTGTTGTCGCCGCCGCAGAAGCCGCAGTGGGACTCGCGATTGTCATTAGATTTTTCCAGATAAAAGAAACGGTTCATATAGATGAAGCTTCAGATTTAAGGAACTAAAAATGGAATATACAATTTTCTCCATAGCTCCCATATTCCTTGTGCCTTTTTTGGCATTTGTTCTCCTTTGTTTTTTTGGCAAAAAATTACCTCGCCAAGGGGATTTTTTAAGTGTGGGTGCTGTTTTTATTTCTTTTTTGTATTCATTTAGAATTTTTAAAGATTTTCTTTCACATTATTCTTCAGATTATTACGTGCATAAAACTTTCACGTGGTTTGATCTTATTAGTAGTAAATTTGAAATGGGAATTTATATTGATAACATGAGCGCTATAATGCTTTTCATGGTGAGCGGGACGGCAACTCTTATTTTGCTGTTTTCTACTTTTTATATGAAAGGTGATGTTCGCTACGGAAGATTTTTTACTTACATGACACTTTTTACTTCCGCTATGTTGGGTTTAGTTCTTTCTGATAATCTTTTAAGCCTTTTTATTTTTTGGGAAATCATGGGATTTTGTTCTTATTCTCTTATTGGTTTTTACTACGAAAAAGAAAAAGCCGGGAATGCTTCTCTTAAAGCATTTATGACTACTCGAATAGGGGATGTTTGCTTCTTACTAGGAATTGCAGCGTTATGGTCAGTAGTGGGTAGTGTTTCTTATGTTGAAATTTATAAAGCAATTTCTGCAGGAGCTTTTACTTCCCTTTCAGTCTTTGGAATTTCTCTTGCAACTTTTGCAGGATTTTTTATTTTTTGTGGAACTATTGGAAAATCAGCGCAATTTCCTCTGCAAGTTTGGCTTCCTGATGCCATGATGGGGCCTACTCCTTGTTCTGCTCTTATTCACGCCGCTACCATGGTAGCGGCAGGTGTTTATCTTTCGCTAAGAATGTATCCATTGATGGAATTAGGCGGACTTACTCCTTTTATTGCTTACATTGGAGCTATCACTGCTTTTGGTGCCGCTACTATTGCCATTATTCAAACAGATATTAAAGCAGTCCTCGCTTATTCCACTATTTCGCAATTAGGTTATATGGTTATGGGAATTGGTGTTGGAGCTTATAATCCAGCTTTTATGCATCTTATTACTCATGCTGTTTTTAAGGCGTGTCTTTTCCTTTCAGCAGGATCAGTTATTCATTCTTTGCATGATCATCATACGCATGGCCACGTTCAAGATATGCGTAGAATGGGAGGACTTCGTAAAAAACTTCCTTTTACCTTTATCGCTATGTTTGCTTGTACTTTAGCTATTTCAGGAGTTCCCTTTTTCTCAGGATTTGTTTCTAAAGATCGTATTTTAGGCGACGCTCTTTACTTTGGATTTTTTGCCAATCCTAAGCATATTCTTATTCCTCTTTTAGGTTACGGTGCCGCTATCTTGACTGCTTTTTATATGTTCCGCATGATTTTTCTAACTTTTTTTGGAGAGCCCAAAGATCAGGACGTTTACCATCACTGCCATAAAGAGCATTTACAAATTAATAGCAATATCCCTCTTCTTATTCTTTCAGTTTTTACATTAGGTTTTTTCTATTGTGGAACTATGACAGGTCAAAGTTTTGGGAAAATTTTTTCAGAAGCAAAAGTGGAATGGTTTCAAACACTCATAACTAAACCTGAAACCAGTAAATTTTCAAACTATACTAAAGAAAGTTTTTCAAAAGTAGATACAAGAGAAGCACAGCACTTAGAGCATTCTCATTTTTCCCACGCAGAAGATCATAGC
Source organism: Bacteriovoracaceae bacterium (assembly GCA_018060635.1). Lineage (GTDB taxonomy): Bacteria > Bdellovibrionota > Bacteriovoracia > Bacteriovoracales > Bacteriovoracaceae > JAGOVR01. The sequence goes on along the minus strand of JAGOVR010000019.1, from coordinate 6,202 downwards.
GAGACAGCTCATAAGTTACATACGGCTCACAGTGTTGGGGCCATTATTTCTTTGATCATTGCGTTCTTAGGGATTTTTGCGGCTTATTTAGTTTATATTAAAAGAAAAATTAATCCTGATTTTTTTGTGGCCAAGCTCGCAGGCTGGAATAAAGCGTTACATAATAATTATTACTTTGATGATCTCTATATAAAAGTCTTTATTCAAAAAGGACTTTTAAGACTTAATAAAACACTGGCTTGGTTTGATATGGGTATCTATGATCGTTTTGCTATTGATGGATTTAAAAAAGTGAATGAAATTCTTTACCGAGCTCATCGTTGGTTTGATAACGTTATTGTGGATGCTATTTTCGTAGATGGAGCAGGAGTTGCTGTTAACTTATTTAGTCTCATTTTGCGTATGGTGCAATCAGGAAGAGTTCAGTTTTACTTTATGGTTATTATTTTTGTCTTAGCTAGTTATTTATGGGCTTTTTAGACCCATTTTATAAGGAGAGTTACCGTGCATAGTATCTTGAATTGGATTTTGTGGTTTCCTCTTGTAGGAATGGTTACTATTTTTTCCCTTCCTAAGGATAACGAAAAATTAATTCGTTATGTGGCATTGTTTACCACAGCCGCAACTTTCATGTTTACCATTTTACTTTATTGCCAGTTTGATAACAGCATTGCGGCTATACAGCCTCATTTGTTTGTAAAACTTCCTTGGATTAAAGCTTTCTTTATTAATTACACTTTAGGGGTTGATGGTATTTCTCTTCCTATGATTATTTTAAATGGAGCTCTTTTCTTTATTTGTATTTTAAGCTCATGGACAGTTGAAAAATCTATAAAGTCTTATTTTGCTTTATTACTTCTTTTAGAAGCGGCTGTCTTTGGTGTGTTCATGTCTTTAGATTTTTTCCTTTTTTATGTTTTCTGGGAAGTTATGCTTATCCCCATGTTTTTTCTTATTGGTGTATGGGGCGGCGAAAACAGAGAGTATGCCGCTATTAAATTTTTTCTTTATACCTTTTTTGGTTCAATTATTATGTTAGTGGGAATTGTGGCACTTTACTTTGTTTCTGGTAGTGGCGCAGATTCATTTGATATGATTGCTCTGCAAGGTGGAAAATTTACAAATACAGTTGTTACACTTTTTGGCTCTCAATGGTCTTTTGATAAACTAGCTTTTTGGGCGATGTTTATTGGTTTTGCTATTAAAGTTCCTATTTTCCCTTTTCATACATGGTTACCGCACGCTCACGTACAAGCTCCTACAGCTGTTTCTGTTATTTTAGCTGGGGTTTTACTTAAAATGGGAAGTTACGGTTTTCTTAGAATTTCTTTTCCTATGTTTCCATCAGCGGCAGTTCATTTTTCTTCAGTCATAGCTATATTAGGTTTGATTAGTCTTATTTATGGGGCCTTCTGTGCTATGGCCCAAGATGATTTAAAAAAATTAGTGGCTTACTCATCCGTTTCTCACATGGGAATGGTCATGCTAGGTCTTGCGGCGATGACAACGCAGAGTATGAATGGAGCTGTTTTACAAATGTTTAACCACGGAATGTCTACGGCGATGCTGTTTTTATTAGTAGGGATTTTATATGAAAGATCTCATCACCGTTGGATTGTAAAACCTGATGGCTCTTTAGGTTATGGTGGGCTGTACACAACACTTCCGAAATATTCTATTGTTTTTATTTTAGCCATGTTTGCCTCTATGGGACTTCCAGGTTTTTCAGGGTTTATTTCAGAGGCACTTATTTTCTTAGGTATTTATAAAAAATTTACAACGCTTACAGTGATTGCTGTTTTTGGACTACTTATTGGTGCGGCTTATCTTTTATGGATGTTTAAGAGAATGTTCTTTGGAGAAGTAAATCCAGAAACTAAAAAATATGAAGATATGAATGCTCGTGAGATTTTTTATATGGTTCCTCTTTGTGCGGCTGTCATTATTTTTGGTATTTTCCCAGCTCCTGTTCTTAATATGATGAAGGCTTCAGTAGAAAATTTAGTAACCCTTCTGTCTCAATACGCTGGTTCATAGGAGGAATAGGTGAACGTAACATTACTTTCAAACTTAGGTTTCTATGTTCCAGAGCTGTTAATTATTTTTACTCTCTGTGCTGTTTTATTTACAGAAGCATTTTATGAACCAACAGAAAAAAATCGTTTTATAGTTTTTGTCATATCAGGGATAGGGCAATTAGTAGCCCTGTCTGTCTTGATGTCACAGTTAGGGCAAAAACCTACCACTGTTTTTTTTAATGCCATTGTTATAGATGGTATTTCAACGTTCACTAAAATTATTATGGTTTTAGGAACAATGGGCGTTACCTATTTAAGTTATTTTTCTAAGGAAATTGTAGAAGAAGCTAAGTCAGAATTTTTGAGCATTACTTTAGGAGTTTTAGTAGGTGGAATGCTCCTTGTTTCGGCTAACAATCTTCTGACACTTTATTTAGGAATTGAAACGCTTTCCATTCTTTCTTATATTTTAAGTTCACTCAAAAAAAATGATCACAAATCTTTAGAAGCAGGACTTAAGTATGCACTTTATGGTGGTTTGTCTGCAGGACTTATGGTTTTTGGGATAAGCCACATATATGGATTATTAGGTACAATTCATTTTGCAGAAATTGCTGTAAAAATTCCTAGTGTGTTATCAGCAGGAACTGTTTCTCATTTAGGACTCTTGCTTTCTTTTCTTCTTTTATTTGTGGGTCTTGGTTTTAAAATTGCGTGTGTTCCTTTTCATATGTGGTCGCCAGATGTTTATCAAGGTTCACCGTTACCTGTGACAGCTTTTTTTTCTATAGTTCCGAAGATAGCAGGACTTGTTGCAATTCTTAGAGTGACGCAAGTTTTTTTCTTAAAAGAAAGTTCGTTACAAGCAAGTTGGGTAAATCTTTTGCAGATGATTGCTATCTTAACTATGACGGTAGGAAATATTTCAGCCATTGGTCAAACATCTATTAAGCGTCTTTTGGCTTTCTCTTCCATTGCTCATGCTGGGATGATGTTATTAGCTGTTTTAGTGATGAGTGCGAAAGGTAATAATGCTGTTTTATTTTATGCTTTTAATTATCTTTTTATGACAATGGGAGCTTTCTTTATAGCTTCTTTTGTGACGGATAAAGTAGGGAATGATTCAACATTTTATTTTAAAGGGCTTATTCATAAAAATCCTTTAATGGCTTGTCTCATGATTATGGTTCTCTTTTCTTTAGCAGGGATTCCTCCTTTTAGTGGATTTATTGCTAAGTTTAATATTTTTTCAGTATTGATTGAGCATAAATATTATGGCGTAACAATGATTGCGGGAATTAATTCAGTGATTTCTCTTTATTATTATATGAAGCTTATTAAAATGATGGTTTTTGATGCTCCCGAATTTGAAGGAGACATTGAAGGATTCAATTTTCAAAATCAAGTAGTCATTTTATGTATTACGTTACCCATTTTTATTCTTGGAATCTTTTGGGAAAAAATCATGCTAGTAACTCAGGGAGCGAGCATTTTTATTCCATAAGGTTAAGTTTATGAGTTCAACACTTTGGCCAGTTCTCTTTTTTATTTTTATGGGTCTTCTCATAGGCCTAGGAATGTTAGGGGTTTCTCTTTTAGTAGGGGCTAAGCATAAAGGGGTAAGAAAAAATAATATTTATGAGTCGGGAGTTAACCCTGTAGGGGGAGCTCATCGCAGATACGATATTAAGTTTTATCTTACGGCTGTTTTATTTTTACTTTTTGATGTGGAAGTTGTTTTTTTAGTTCCGTGGGTGTTATCACTTAAAAAAAGTTTGAATCCTCTTTTGTGGGCGTGGGAGTTGATGTTTTTTTTAGTTGTATTGTTAGTGGGATATTTATTTGTTCTTTTTTCTAAAAGTTTAGACTGGGAAAAATAAATGCAGGATGTCTTTATAGTTATTCTAAAATCACTAGTGGCACTTTTTGTGCCTCTTCTAACTCTTCCTCTTATTTTACAAGTAGAGCGTAGAGGTGCCGCTTACATTCAAAAACGAGTAGGCCCTAATAGGGTAGGTCCTTTTGGAATTTTACAACCTTTAGCCGATGTCCTTAAATTTTTATTTAAAGAAGAAGTAACTCCTAGTCACGTACAACCTTTTTTTTATAATGCGGCTCCTATTATAAGTTTGATTGTTGCCGTTTTACCTCTAGCCGCAATTCCTTTTTGTGCCCCTTTTGAATTGAACGGAGCAATTTTTTTCCCTGAAGCTTTCCACAGTCCCTTGGGAGTTTTTTATATTTTTGCAGTTGCAGAATTAGGTTTTTATGGAATTTTACTAGCAGGTTGGGCCTCTAATAATAAATTCTCTATGTTGGGTGCCTTAAGAGCAACAGCGCAGATGGTAAGCTATGAGCTTTCACTTTCTGTTACAATTGTTTGTATCTTATTAGTTTATGGCACAGTGGATATACATGAAATAATTGCTTATCAAGAACAGTCTTTGCTCTTTTTTATTCCTCGTTATGGATTTTTACTTCAGCCTATAGCCATGCTTATTTTTTTAGTAGGAATCTTTGCAGAGTGTAATCGACTTCCTTTTGATCTAGCGGAAGGGGAGTCAGAATTAGTTGCAGGCTATCATGTGGAATATTCTTCTATGAAGTTTGCTATGTTTTTTCTTTCAGAATATATGCATATGATTGTGCTCTCAGCTTTATTTGTTATTTTATTTTTTGGAGGATATTCATTATTACCAGGTTTAAGTCTCATCACCGCTTCTTCTCCAGCACTATTGCCATACTTACAGTTTTTATCATTGATAGCTAAAGTAGCCTTTATGATTTGGTTTTTTATCTGGGTACGTTGGTCTATTCCACGTTTTCGTTATGATCAACTTATGCATTTAGGTTGGAAGATTTTATTTCCTCTTTCTATTTTAAATTTATTGATAACAGTCATCGTAACTTATCTATGGGGGAATGCATGAGTATTCTTCTAACTTTTACGGCTATGTTTTTTGCTACAGTCATGTTGTTCTCTAAAAATCAAATAGCATCTGCATTCAGTTTACTTTTAGTACTTTTAAGTATGGCGGGTATTTTTTTTGAACTAGGCAGTCCTTTTTTGGCGGTTATTCAAGTTATTGTGTATGCGGGAGCTATTACTATTTTATTTGTTTTTGTCCTTATGTTTTTTCACCTCCCTTCTTCTTTTAAAAAAGAACAGTTGAAGTTAAGAGAACACCTTATTATGGGTCTTACTAGTTTATTTTTGATAACGCTTTCTTTTATTTTTTATTATAAAAAAGATTTTTTAAAAAATGACTTACTACCGTATACAGATATGTATGACTTATTCTCAATTTTATTTGAAAAATACTTAGTTCCTTTTGAGTTATTAACACTTCTATTATTTGCCACTATTTTAGCAGTTGTTATGATGACTAAAGAAAAGTTTAAGGATTAGTTTATGCAAATTTATTATTTCTTAGCAGTATTTCTTTTTTGTATAGGCCTTACAGGGCTTCTTATCAAAAAAGAATTTGTATCGATACTGCTTTGTATTGAGCTTATGTTAAGTTCTATTAATTTATTATTTGTTTTGCTTTCTAAAACATTAGGTTACGCACAAGCTCAGCTTCAAGTTTTTTTTATTATCACTGTCGCCGCCGCCGAAGCCGCTATTGGATTAAGTATTATGATTTTACTTTTTAAGAAAAAACAAATAACACAGATAGATGAAATTTCAGTGAAGGCAGATTAATATGAATATTGTCTGGATACCTTTTTTCCCTCTCTTGGCTTTTCTTTTAAATGGCTTATTTTTTAAGACTAAAGCATCTATTTATAAAGCAGGTGTCATTTCTTTTTTAGGTACACTTTTTTCTTTTGTTGTTTTACTTACTCACTTTTCATCAATACATTCAGGACAAGTTGTAACTGAGAATTTATGGCAATGGGTAAATTTAGGAACAATGTCCTTAGATGTTAGTTTTTTATTAGATTCCCTCTCTTATACGTTAACTTTTATGGTGACAGGAATTGGAAGTTTGATCACGTTGTTTTCAATGGGCTATATGAAAGATGATCCGCGTCCAGGGAAATATTTTTCTTATTTATCACTTTTTATTTTCTTTATGCTTCTTTTAACTCTTTCTTCTAATCTTTTAGTTCTTTTTTTTGGATGGGAAGGAGTGGGGCTTTGCTCCTATCTATTAATTGGGTTTTGGTATGAAGATAAC
>JAGOVR010000018.1 GCA_018060635.1 Bacteriovoracaceae bacterium | reverse complement strand
TACCGTAAACTGTTACCGTAAACTGTTACCGTAAACTGTTACCGTAAACTGTTACCGTAAACTGTTACCGTAAACTGTTACCGTAAACTGTTACCGTAAACTGTTACCGTAAACTGTTACCGTAAACCGCCTCCTTTTTTATTGGTCCTATCCTGTGGGTGAGAACCAATAAAAAAGGAGGCTCCCGTGTTTAACAATTTTAAAACTTATCAATTAGCTAAAGAACTTTATCAGGTTTGTAAAAATCTAAAAGCTCCTCTCCATCTCAAGGATCAACTTTTACGAGCATCCAGCTCTGTCGTTTTAAATTTGGCTGAAGGTTCAGGCAAAGAAACAAGGAAAGATAAAAGAAAATTCTTCGTTATTGCTTTTGGTTCTCTAAGAGAAGTTTCGGCTATTTTGGATTTGTTATATACTAAAGATGCAAATATTTTAAATCTCTTAGATAAAGCCTCTGCTCATCTTTATAAACTTATCCAGTATTATAAATAGTCTTGTGATCTAAGTCTCTTCAACTAAGAAATTTTTACATCTTTTAAAAAACAAGCAAAGGTTTTCTCTTCACGGATAGCATACATTAAGTTCTTTTTCAGATTGGGATTAGAATTGTAATATTCTAATAACTTATCTTTTTCTGTATTAGAATAAGCTGAAATTTCATTCATTTTTTCTTCGAGATCTTTTTCAGTGGCATCAACACTATATTTTTGTGCTAGCTTATCTAAAATAAGACCTGAGGCTACTTGAAATGTCGCTTTCTTATTTAAGTCATCTTCCCATTTAGAAAAGTATGTTTCTGCCATCTTATCATTAAAGCCTTGTGCTTTAAGATTACGCTTAAGATCTTCTTGTAGATATTTTTTTTGTTCTTGTAACAAAGTCCCTGGTATTTCAAATTTATTGTCTTCAACTAGTTTCTCTAAAATGTCTTGATGAAGTTTTTGTTCTACTTTTTTATTATTTTGAAATTCAATTGTTTTACGATTTTTAAGATCAAAGTCTTTTGCTGATTCATAGCCAAATTCTTTAGCCATATCATCTGTTAGCTCTGGAATCTTTTTCTCTTTAATCTCTAACACCTCTACCGCAAAAACAACTTTCTTATTTTTTAAATCTTCCACGTGATAATTTTCAGGAAAAGTTAAATCAAGATTTTTCTTTTCCCCTTTTTTCATACCCATAAGACCTTGCTCAAAACCTGGAATCATTCTCTCCGAACCTATTTCAATTAAAAAATCTTGAGCTTTCATACTTTCAGGTTGATTCCCTTGTGCATCTGTCCCTGTAAAATTAATGACGGCTAAATGTCCTTTTTGTAGCGTTACTGCTGAATCCGTGACTTCCACCACTTCTGATTTTGACATTAAGTAATTCTTCTTTAAAGTGGCCAATTCAGTTTCTACATCAGCAGGAGTTTCTTTTTTAAAAGAATAACTCTTGTAATCTTTAATTTCAAATTCAGGGAAAGTTTCTACTAAAGCCTCAAAACTTATATTTTTTTCATTTTCAAATTTAGTATTGTTAAAAACAGGATAACCAATAGCCTGTATTTTTTCTTTTTGAATAGCTTCATAAAATTTATCTGATACAAATTGTGAAAGAGCCTCTCCTTTAATTTGTGAGGTATAAAATTTTTCCACCATCTCTAGAGGAGCTTTGCCTTTGCGAAAACCTTTCAAATGAGTTTCTTGTTGTTTCTTAGTTAAGGCATTTTTAATTTCTTTAGTTAAATCAACTGAATCAAAATTAAAGATAATTTTTTTTGTACAGTGATTAACAGCCTGAACAACATAAGACATAAAGATCCCCTTTAAACTAAAAATTTGAAGATGGAACATAGCATAAAAGCTCTAAATGTCAAAGAAGATTTGCTTAAGAATAATTCACTTTTTTTAGATAAAGACCATGAGGAGGTGCGACTATTCCTGGGCGTTTATCTTGCTTTTCTTTTAAGTGCTTTTGCAGTTCTTCTAAAGATAATTTACCCTGACCCACCGCCCATAAACTACCAACCATAAGTCTTACCATCTGCTTTAAAAAACCCGAACCTTGCACCTCAAACATAAAATGAGCAGGAATAATCTGAGAAAGAAAAGATGAAGTATTTTTTTCTGCTGTTAACCTACAATGAAAAATTTCTCGTACTGTAGATTTCACCTCTGTTCCAACACATTGAAAATTAATAAAATCATGTTTCCCAATAAATAAAGCGCAAGCTTTTTGCATAAGCTCTATATCTAATTTATAGGGATGAAAAACCATTAAATCACCGCCAAAAGGATTCACTATTTCCTCTAAAGAAAAAAGATAAACATATTCTTTCCATACGGCATCATAGGTAGGATTAAATTGAGCTGAACAGGTAACAACATTTAAAACTCTTATATCTTGAGGTAAATGAGAATTAAGGGCTTTTTGTAAACCTATACAGGAAATTTCTAGCGGAATTTCTATTTTTACTTCTTGAGCAAGGGCATGGACACCTGCATCGGTACGACCTGACCCTATACTTTTAACTTGATCACTATGACATATATTTTTAAGAGCAAATTCTAAAGTTCCTTGAATTGTTTTTAAGGGTGTAATTTGATTTTGCCAACCCAAATAATGAGTGCCTTTATAACAAAGAGTAATTTGATAATAGTTCATTTACAGATACTCAAAAATAAGACCAATCCCTGCTGATATTCCATTAATTTTTATATCTTTTGATTTAAAATTTTCATAACTCTGGGCCCGAACATCTAGCGTAAAAAAATAATTAGTTATTTCATAATCACTATAAAATTTATAAGAAGCTTTAGGAGCTAGCTTGTGTAAACTAAACGCTAAATGAGCTGACGCAAAATAACCATAACTCATTTGATGAAGACTGGATTTTTTGTTACTACTTGCAAAATCACTTCTTTTTTCTTGAATCCCTACAACTGAAGGACCTCCTGCTATTCCTAATTTGGCCCAACCTGCTAAGGGAAATTCTAATAATAATGATAAATCAAGAGGTACCGTCCATAAGGTAAAACGAGCATCACTGCGCTGGCCAGTAGATTTAAAAAATCCATATCCTGAATTGCGACCTGCCGCTAAACCTAGCCCTGCTCCTAGATGAAATGCTCCTTTAACAAAATAATGGTGCATACTTGCTCTAATAAAAAAAGGAAAGTCTGAACTTTTTTCGGATTGATAAGTGCGTTCAAAAGCACCTGTCCCGTCTCTATTTTGATATTCATAACTGTTATAAAAAAAAGATAACGAAAGGGCATTTTCTCCCTGATATTTCATTTTATTTAGTAAATCCTTAGTAGAAAAATCTAAATAATCTTTCTGATTTTTTTCTTGTCCTAAGACTTGCACTCCTGTGGAATGCAACTCTTCCCGATAAGTAGCAGGTTTTTCTAACTCTGGATTTGTTTCTGGGAAAGGAATGGCAATACTTTTTTCTTTTGCGTCTGCTTTATTTATATCTAGTGCTGGAGCATCTTCTGGAATAAAGGAAGTGTTTTCTCGACTTTGAAAGGATTCTTTAACGTCTTCGCTAGCCTCTTTAGAATCAGGCAAAAATTGACGAGCATCTTCTGCATAAGCTCCACTTGCTAATATAAAAGAAAAAATAAAAAAATAACTATTCTTCTGTTTCATCATGCCACTCAATAATTGAAATTTTTTCTCTATTAAAAAAAGCAAAGAGCATAGAAGAAATAACATACAAACTAAGCCAAACTAAAATCATTATTTCTTCGTAAATAAATGATGTCGCTAAAATAAGAAACATCAGAAAGAGAACTTGTTTTTTATGTTGTTTGACCCAAATGGAATTTTTAAAAGAAGGGAAAGGAATAGTAGAAATCATCAGAACTGCATAAAACAAAATATAAAGTGAGGTGAATCGAGTAATAAGCTCACTAAAAGGAAATGACAACGATAACAGAACTAAACCTACTAACGCTACCGCACCACTGGGAATGGGCAAGCCTTGAAAAAAGTTAGGATTTACTTTATGAACATTGGCATTAAATCGAGCTAAGCGTAAAGCTCCTGATAATAAAAAAAGGAAACTTAGAACTAGTCCTAAACGTCCAAAAGAACTTAAAAAACGCAGATAAAATATAATGGCTGGGGCCAAGCCAAAGCTCACAAGATCACTCAGAGAATCAAATTGCTCACCGAAAGCAGAAGTCGTTCCTGTGAGTCTTGCCACACGCCCATCCACTGAATCAAACACGACACCTAATAAGATCGCAATACAAGAGGAATAAAAGTTGCCTTTAAACGCAAAAATGATGGCGGCAAAACCACACGCCATATTAAGAGCAGTAAAAAGATTTGGTAAGTAAAAAGCAATTTTTCTTGGTTCGCTCAAAACAACCCCTTTCGTCATTCAAATAAACAATAATTTTTCTATTACACCTCTTCTCTCTTAGCTTTGCAAGAGACTGGAAGGTTTTTTAAATTCTTGATCAATTAAGCGATAATAATAAGGCTCTTCCTGCAACTTTTTAGATCTTATTAGCTTCCATAGCTCCCCTGTATTTTCATATAACATCTGAGATGTCTCTGTCATTTCCACACTTAAAGAAAGGGGATGTGCTGTTTTAAAATGTGTAAAGAAAGGATAGTCTTTATGCTGGTGTAAAAAATGAGGTAATTGTTCATTGGCTATTATTTGCTTCTCTTTTTTTTCTGCAGACCATATAAAGCAAAACGTTTCATTTTTAAAAGCATAGGATAACCAAATTCCTTTGGGATGATTTAATAAATAAGGAATTTGAAAGTGGTAAAAAGAATAGCTCTCCTTACCTTGCCAAGCAAAAACTTCTGCTAACCCACTACTTAAGCGAATTCCTGTATAAGATCCTGGCCCTGCCGTTTGATAAATACTTGTAATATCTGCTATGGAAATATTATTTTTTTGACATAACTGATAAATAACTTGGTGGATAAGAACTGAGTTTTTTTTTGTTTCAAATTTTTGATAATCCAGCCACTGATCATCATCTGTAAGCAAGCCTACAATTAAAAGTTCTGAGGTATCTACATATAAAGCAGGCATATTCTCTTTTTAAAAAAGACGGCTAACATCATTAAAGAGTGCCATAAAAATAAGAAGAAAAAGCAGTGAAACTCCTACTTGCTGAGCAATCTGCATTTTTCTATCCGAAAGTGGCCCCCTATTAAAAAACTCTAAAATGAGAAACATAATATGACCACCATCTAAAACAGGAATGGGAAATAAATTAATAACACCTAAATTAATAGAGAGTAAGGCCATAAGACTTAAAAAATAAGTTAGGCTTACATGAAAAGAATCACTGGCCACTTTTCCAATAGCAAGTGGGCCACCTATTTGTTTAAAAGAAACTTCACCCATGAAAAGCTGTTTAAAACCTATCAGAATTCTAAATCCATTTACCATAGTACGATCAAAAGCTGATTTAATACTTGCAAAAAAACTTTTAGGCGTTGTTTCTACATAGCGATGAGGAATGATTTCTCTGGAACTAGAAACACCAATGGTGAATAATTTCATTCCTTCTATTTGTGTTTCTTCTGGAGTAATTTGTGCTTTCTTTATTTGTCCATTTTGCAAATAACTTAACTCAAAAGACTGCACTTTACCCTCTTTAGTTTCTTGTAATTTCTTACGTAAAATATCAAAACTATAAATAGGTGTGTTATTAACCGATAAAATAATATCTCCTCTCTTGAGATGAATTTTATCTGCGGGAGAATTCATCGCAATACTATTCACCACTAAATCTAGAGGATAAAAACCTTGCTCAGATAATGCCGAAAAAAACTCATGACTGTTTTCTGATTTTATTTTGATCTCTTTACGTTCATTTAACTTAGAAAATATAAGATTTTTCTCTCCTGCTATATCCGCTATTTCATCTAAAGAAAAATCTTTCTCATAAGGAGGAAGAGTCATCTCCCACATTTCTCCTTGAGAATTTTGCACAACGGCTTTGCGCAAAGGGTTTAAGACTGTTGTAAAAAATTCTTCCGTAAATTGCTTAGCCTCTAGCCCAACAGCAATATGGGCTGTCTGCCCTTTCCTTAAAACTTCAAAATCTTTAACTTGTTCTTTTTCTGAAGGAAAATCACTAAAATTAAAAATATCTTTTTGATTAATTTTTAAAAGAACATCTCCTGTACGAAAACCCATTTGATAAAAACGAGAGGTTGATTCCAACGAACCAACCTTAATTTCTGGCACTTTTTCACCAGCCATAAAAAGTCCGACAAAAAGCACATAAGCCAAAATAAAATTAGCGAGTGGGCCACCAAAAACAATCCAAAATTTTTCCCACTTCTTTTTGTAAACAAAAGAATATTTTCTTTGATCTTCAGGAATTTCATTTTTAGCAAAAGGATCATCCCCATACATTTTGACATATCCCCCTAAAGGAATGAGGGAGTAAGCAAATTCCGTATCCCAAAGCTTAAAACGAAAAAGCTTGGGGCCAAATCCAATAGAAAAATTAAGAACCCTGACTCCCAAAAATTTAGCAAAAAGATAATGCCCCAACTCATGGAAAAAAACTAACGGGAATAAAAAAAGAACAAAAATTAAAATTTGAGATAACAACATTAAATCCTCACAAGTAGTAATAGCGTAATGCTAATACAAAAAAAGGCGCCATAAAAAGCAAACTATCAATGCGGTCATACATCCCGCCATGACCTGGAATAAGACTAGAGCTATCTTTAATTTCAAACTGCCGCTTTATTTTAGACTGGACTAAATCACCTAGCTGAGAAAGAAGTGCTAATAAAATAATGACAATCACAATACTTAAAGTTATTTTCCCTAAAAAATAAAACCAATAAATACCACCAATCAATAAAGAACTCGCTAGTCCTAAAACTAATCCTTCTACTGTTTTTTTAGGACTTACTTTTTCCCATAATTTTGTACGTCCCCACAAACTTCCAAAAAACCATGCTCCTGTATCCATACTAAAATTAATTAAAAGTAGGGCAATTAAATAACGTCTCCACTCGGGATCATAAGTTAATGTGGCAATAGATTGGATAGGAAGAAAAAGACAAAAACCTACCAAGATGGATCGCCCTTTAATAAAATCTACAATCTTTTCTGAATTTAATTTAAAAGCAAATAAATAAACAAGCATAGCTATATTAAAAGCTAGTGCTAAGAGCAAAATAATGGGATCAAAAAAACTAATTTTAAATATATTTAGAAATAAATAAGGAGCTAAAAATCCCCAAAATGCTTTCCAATAAATAGGAGAATAACGTTCGTGTTTAGCAAATTGAACTTGAATTTCATCATTAACTAAAAGCCCTGCCACCATCAGTAAAAGAAGGGTCATAGACTTACCAATAATAAAAGCAAAAACTAAGAGTGATATCAAAGCAACAAATGAAATAACTCTAAGTCTTGTATTCGTTTTCAATAAAACCTCATTTTTTTAGGTTTAAAATAGCGACTTATTCTTGTGAGCTTTCTCTAAAGATTCATTTAAAGTGGAATCAGCTGTAACACTTCCAAAGCGTCGCTCTCTTTTAGAAACCTCTAAGATAATAGCGCGAAAATCATCTCTTGAAAAATTAGGCCATAAAATGTCAGTAAAGTAAAATTCCGCATAGGCTATCTGCCATAGCAAGAAATTTGAAACACGCATATCGCCACCCGTACGAATAAGAAGATCTATATCGCTTATTTCTGCATCATAGAGATACTTACTAAAAAGCTCAGCTGTTATTTTTTGACTAGGATGCTCATGTATAAAATGATTTATTCCTCTTACTATTTCCTCTCGACCTCCATAACCAAAGGCAAAATTTAATTTTAGTCCCTGATGCTGCGAAGTCTTCTCTGTTAAATTTGTAATAAGCAGTTGTGTCTCTGCTGGAAGATGAGAAAAGTCGCCAATAACTTTAAACTTAATATTATTTTTTATAATTCTTTCTTGTTCAAAATATAAAAATTTTTTTAATAATTTAAAAAGAGTTGTAATTTCATCTAAAGGACGACTCCAATTTTCAGAAGAAAATGCATAGAGTGTTAAGCTTTTTATTCCCAAGGCAGACGCCGCTTCTACAATATGAGAAACATTTCTCGCTCCCCTAATATGTCCCCAGACTCTGGAATGCAGTCGTTTCTTGGCCCATCTCCCATTACCGTCCATAATAATAGCAACATGATTGGGAATGTTTTCACTGAGTTTTTTTGCTGTTGGCATGAAATCAAACCGTCAGAAGTTCTTTTTCTTTGGCTGTAATAATCTCATCTACTTTTTTAATAAAAAGATCAGTACTCTCTTGGATTTTCTGCTGATTTTTTTTAGATTCATCTTCTGTCATGAGTTTTTCTTTCTCACTATTTTTAACTTTCTCATTAGAGTCTCGACGTAAATTGCGAATAGCAACCTTAGCATCTTCACCTAATTTTTTAACATCTTTAACCAGAGATTTTCTTTTATCTTCTGTAAGAGCTGGGAAGGGGATTCTAATCAGATTACCATCGTTAGAAGGAGTCACTCCCAAGTTTGCCGCTAAAATAGCTTTTTCAATAGTAGCAATTTGAGTTTTATCAAAAGGTTGAATTTGTAATAGCCTTGCTTCAGGAGTGCTAATTTGCCCTACCTGCTTCAAAGGTGTTTCCGTTCCATAATAATCAATTTTAATTCCATCTAAAATCGCAGGAGAGGCTCTACCTGTTCTTACTTTTGTTAGCTCGTATTGAAGTGCCTTGATGGCCTTGTCCATAGATTGCTCTAATTCTACTTTTATTTTATCAAACATAGACAGACTCCCCAATACTCAAACTCAAAAATTTTACTGACCTGCCATTTTACTCACTTCTTCAGCAAAGTTATCTTGTTTTTTCTCAATACCGTCACCAAGATTAAACTTAACAAAACGACGGATTTGAATTTTTTCCCCTAACTTAAGCGTAATCTCATTCACTAGATCATTAATAGATTTATCGCTGTCTTTAACAAAAGCTTGATCATAAAGACAAACTTCTGTTGCTAATTTTTTAAGCTTTCCTTGCACAATACCTGCAATCATTTTTTCAGGCTTACCTTGCTCTTTAAGCTGAGCAGTATAAACCTCTGCTTCTCTATTTTTAAAAGATTCATCAATCTCATCTGCTTTTAAAAATTTAGGATCAGCAGCTGCGATATGCATAGCCACATCTTTAGCAAAGCTTTGAAAATCTTCATTACGGGCCACAAAATCTGTTTCGCAGTTCACTTCTACAAGCACACCAATTTTTCCATTGTGAATATAAGAAGCAATCATTCCTTCTGCGGCTACACGAGATTGTTTTTTTTGAGCGGCGGCTAAACCTTTAGATCGCAAAAAATCAACTGATTTTTCTTTGTCTCCATTACACTCTGTAAGAGCTTTTTTACAATCCATCATTCCTGCGCCTGTCATCTCACGAAGTTCTTTCACATCATTTGCTGTAAAGTTCATATTATTTTCCTTTCTTTAAATTTTTATGCTTCTTCGTCTTCTTGAACATCTAAAGTAAGATCAATATCTTTTTCATATTTAGTAAGAATTTCTTTTTCTAGAAGACTATCTTGCATTTCTCCGCCTTCTTCTTTAGCACGAGCCGCAGAAGCTTTTTGATTTCCTTCGGCTACGGATTCTGCAAAATAGTTAGCAAATAAAGCGATAGATTTAATAGCGTCGTCATTTCCTGGAATAACATAATCAATGCCTGAAGGATCACAATTGGTATCTGCAATAGCCACAATAGGAATTCCTAATGTTTTGGCTTCATTAACAGCAATACGCTCCATACCTGGGTCAACTACCACTAAAGCTCCTGGAAGCTTGCGCATATTTTTAATTCCACCCATATCTCTTTCAAGTTTTGCAATTTCTTTTTCAATTTTCGACTGTTCTTTTTTTGTCAGAAGAGCGAAGTCTCCATTTTCTTTCATTTTTTCTACTTTACGAAGTTTATCAATAGACAAGAAAACTGTTTTGTAATTTGTAAGCATTCCTCCTAGCCAACGATGAGTCACAAAAAAAGCTCCGCATTTTTCAGCGGCTTCTCTCATAGGAATAGAAGCTTGACGTTTAGTAGCAACAAATAAAACTGTCTTACCACTGGCCGCTGTATTTTTTAAAAAATCATAGGCTTTCTTAGCTAAAGGAACAGTTTGCGCTAAATCTAAAATGTAAATTCCATTACGTTCACCGTAAATGTACTTTTTCATTTTTGGATTCCACTTGTGGGTTTGATGGCCAAAGTGACTGCCTGCTTTCAATAGATCTTGAAGTACCAATTCTGACATAAAAACTCCGATGGTTAATCAAATCACTTGAGGGTCTCTTAATATTTAAGAAACACCACCGTTTCTAAGTGATTGTCCGTTAATAAATAGAGAGGCAAGGTAGCACACCCTAAGAATTCCAGCAAGAGGGGTGACAAGAGGGACACACAAGAAGGGCAAAGACTTATTGTGCTACGTATCAATATTTACGCCTGTTCCCCCTAAAACTTCTCTAGGCTTGGATCCCTGCTGAGGGCCCACAATACCTTTTTGTTCCATCTGTTCAATCAAATTAGCCGCTCGATTATAACCAATTTTAAGTCTTCTTTGTAACATGGAAGCAGAAGCCATTTTAAATTCTCTCACCACACCCACAGCTTCATTAAAAAGCTTATCTCCTCCTGACTCTTCACCACTACTGCCACCTCCAAAAGATAAGCGCACTGCGGAGTTTGCTTCATCCTCTTCTTCTTTTTCTAAGAAATTCATAGCAGAAATATCAAAAACTGGTTTTTCTTTGCCTAGCTTATCCACTAAAACTTCAATTTCATTTTCATCCACATAAGCCGCATGCACACGAGTCATCTCCACCCCATGCTTATAAAGCATATCACCCTTACCTAAAAGTTTTTCTGCTCCCATGGCATTAAGAATTGTACGTGAATCAATATTGGAAGTTACACGAAAGGAAACACGAGTAGGAAAGTTAGACTTAATAAGTCCTGTGATAACATCGACAGAAGGTCTTTGTGTGGCTAACACTAAATGGATTCCACAAGCACGAGCTTTCGCCGCTAATCTACAAATGTTAACTTCAATATCTTTTCCATACTTAGTTAAAATGAGATCAGCAAACTCGTCCACAATGATAACCAAATAAGGAAGCTCATAACCTGCATCTTCTCGATCTTCATAATAAGAAGAAACTTTAGATAAAAGATCAGGTGAAGCCTTGGTTATTTTTCTATTATATCCTTCAATATTACGCACTCCCAATTCTTTTAAAATAGTATAACGTTTTTCCATTTCTTCACAGGCCCACATAAGAGAAAGAGATGCCATTTTAGGTTCTGTCACAACGGGAAGAATAAGATGAGGAAGATTTCCATAAAGAGCGAGTTCTAATTGCTTAGGATCAACTAAAATAAGCTTCATTTTATCTGCAGGCATTTTGACCAATAAAGAAACCAGAAGTGTATTAATAAAAACTGATTTCCCCGCACCCGTAGAACCAGCAATGAGCATATGCGGCATCTCTGCTAAATCAACCACCACTGTTTCACCAAAAGCGTTTTTTCCCATAGCGATAGGAAGCCGAACATGACTATCTTCAAAGGCTTGAGATTTTAAAATCTCATCCAAATAAATAACTTCACGAGGATTACGTGGAACCTCAATTCCAATAGTAGTGCGGCCTTTCAAAGGATAGACCATGCGAATAGGGGCCCCACATAAAGCTAAACTCAAATCTTCAATCATAGCTGTAATTCTGGAAACTTTAACTCCAGAACCTAACTCCGTTTCAAAAGTATCCACCACTGGACCTTTTAAAATATTAATAATTTTGGCATCTAATTTAAATTCTTGAAATTTATCCTGAATACTTTTAATAATTCCTTGAAAATAAGTATCATCTGGATGCGATTTTTTATTACTTACTTTATGATGCTCAATACAAGCAATGAGTGCTTCACTATTAAATTTAGGCTTCTCTAGATTTTTTTTAGTCTTAAAAGGAATCACTTCTGCATTTATTTCTTCTAATTCTGCCTCTTCTTCTACCTCTTTTTGTAAATCTAGTTCTTGTGCTACTTTCACTATCCCTGCACTTTGTACTGAAATAGTGTCTTCATTTTCTAGATTCTCATCCTTGTCACTTGAAGACTCCGACATGAGTTGATCAAAGGATAAAAGAGGATTTTCTTGTGTTTCTTCTTGTGTTTCTTCTTGCGCTTCTTCTGGTGTTGCTAATGGAGCTTCTGGTGTCTCTTCTGATGGTTTTTTCTTCTCTGAAAGCTTCATGATAAATGCCACCACAGCAGTAGAGGCATTCCTTAAAAAATTAATATATGTTTTTCCAAAAATAGCCAAGAAACTTAAGTTAGCGGCTACTATCATGAGTGTAAAAATAATCAAACCATGCATGGAATGACGAAAAGCAAATTGGAGTCCTTCTCCCACTAAAACAGGTGAAAACAAACTAAAAAAACACAGAAAAAACAAGCTCACAGAAAAAAAACAGAGCGTATCTGTCCACATATCTCTTTTGCTAAATTTCAAAATATAAATTATGGCAAAAGCCACAAAAGGGAAAAAAAGCCATGGGCCTGTATAAAAACCAATCAGAGCTAAAAGCGAAGTTGGATAGTACAAGTAAAAGGGAGCTGACGTATTGGAAGAGCTAATTTGCAAAAAGTGATCAGGTAGGCGTTCTTTATAATAGAAATAAAGACAACTTAATAAAGTTAATACAAATAAAGAGAGAAGCTCAATTCTTAAGATTTTTTGTTTCATAGAGCCTTTATTGTAAAAGGCCTTGGAAATAATAGCAAGACAAGCTGTTATGACTTAAAAAAAGGGCATTTTTCTCTACTCTCAATAATTTTTTTAACTTGTAACAACCTAAAAGTAATCACTTATCTGCTTCACTGGATTGAGTTCTAAAATAACCTTAATTATCTTTAGTTCATGGAGGCTTGATGAAAAGATTCGATCTCTCGCTCGCCACTGCTAAAACACTTGTGATTTTTTTTCTAGCTCTGCAACTACAAGGTTGCGGAGGAAGTAGTGGAGAATCTAACAGCGAAACAATTGCCCCTGGTAATAATCAAGAATCAAACTCTGCACCTTTGGATGACTCTGGAACTATTTCTGGTAGCGTTACATGGATTATGAATTTAATCATACCTGGGGCATATGCCAAAACGATGTCTGCGACTGCCGATCCCTCTCTCTTAAATGCATCCAGTGTTCCCTCTCTCTGTGCTTCTAACATTACCGATAGTTCTGCTCCCTATGCGGCTCTTTATCTAGTCGATACTGACAATGAAGAATCTTTTCTTTGCGCTACCCCTATTGTGGATGGTCAATATATCTTTGATATTGTGGACAAATCTCAATTGGACGGACAAATTTTACAAATACACGTTATGAAGTTTAATGAATCTACTACTGATAGTGGTTACCGTGCCGTAACAATTGTACCCGACTTTTCCAGTAAAGAAGAAGAAATTGTGCCTATTGGAGTGGATACCACTATCACTAGCTCTTTATGGAGAGAACAGATATCTCAAAAAATTGTAAGGGCTGAAGATGCAGTAAGAACTGGGATGTTTGCCTCTATTTCTGATTTTGTGAAAGAAACGTTTGATGAGATCAAAACTGAAATAGACAGTACTTCTGTAGAAGCGGCTTTAAAGGCCCATCAAGGTCTTTCTGCCTCTCAAGATTTAAAAAGATATCTAAAAAATATTTTTTATCCTACTGAAGATACCGCTACAAAAGCCTTGATCGATAATACTAATCAAGAACTTCTCAATAAATATTCACTTTATAAAAATAGAAGTCCTACCTCTAGTGATACTAAAACTGCAGCCGAAAAAGATGCAGAAGCCAAAGCTCTGGCAGATGCAAAAATTGAAGACAATGCTGTGAAACAAGCGGCTGATGCGGCCGCAAAACAAGCTGAAGCTGATGCTGCAAAACAAGCTACAGCCGATGCTGCAAAACAAGCTGAGACTATCCCAGCTGGCAGAAAATAAAACTAAATTGAATAATGGTGGGACAGGAAGGACTCGAACCTTCGACCCCGTCCTTATCAGGGACGTACTCTAACCACCTGAGCTACTGTCCCGCAAAGTGGTGGAGATGACAGGAATCGAACCTGCGACATTCTGAATGCAAATCAGACGCTCTCCCAACTGAGCTACATCCCCTCATGACAATGCGAAGAGCTAAGATAATGGGAAAACAGCGTATCTGTCAACAGCAGAGCAGGTTTTTTTTCTTTTATATTTCAATAGATTACCTTCATTATCATAATCGGCTTGCATCTTGCGGTTGAAGGAAACAGAAATGATACTTCTTCACTCTCTCTGTTAAAAACAGAGGGAGTATTTAGAATTAATAAATTTTCTTAAGACCTTTATTTATTATGACGTTTTCCATCTTTAAGATAGATAAACTTTTTGAAAATGAAAAAAATGATAATGAGAGTTGCAACCAACGCCCAAGTGGGATAGCTCTTATGAGTCGCTTTAGGAAACTGAGTCTCGTCATTAGGAAAAATAGACGTCTTAAGTGATGTTTCTGACATAAAAATCCTTTTTAACGGTAAATAGATTCCAAACACAAAGCTACAGCATAAAGCACAGCTGAAAGAGGAACTAAGGCAATATATTTTAAATTTTTTGTTTCTGTTTTTAGATGCATAAAAAAGTAAGCGACTAAGAAAGCCTTACCACAAGCTAAAAAAACTAAGGAAGACGCTTTGGCAAAGGAAGATAAATTTTTAAGAGCAGGAATCCATAATTCAACAAGAGTAAGAATAGTTAAAATTCCAAAAATAACAAAGTACTCTTTTTTATGACTCTTACTGTGACTTTGATTATCCATGATCTTTCTCCTTATTATTCTTTTCAAAATATTCTCTATTCACTAGCAAACCCACATCAATCATGAGCTTATTGATGTCATCTGTTTCAATGCCGTAATAACCACGAATGTGCCCTTTACTATCTACTAAAACCAGCTTTTGAGTATGAGCAATATCATAAAGACTCTCCATACTCTTCTCACCCATAGGAACTTTAAATCCATCCACTAAAAGGGATTGCATACTAGCTTTATCCGAAGTCAAAAAACTCCATACATGAGAAGCCGCCTGAAGTTCATGGGCCCTTTTTTGAAGTTTTTCTGGAATGTCATGCTCTGGATCTACGGTAAAACTTACCAGCATAAAATTTCCACCCAAGCCACGCACTCTTCTTTGAATAGTTTGCACTGTTTTTAAAATCTTAGGACAAGTAGAAGGACAATTTAAAAAGAAAAAGCTAGCAAGATAAACTTTGCCTTTTAAATTTTCCGAACCAAAAGGTTGATTTTTTTCATTGGTAAAATTAAAAGTGGGAACTGTGCCTAAAACAGGGAGTGGAGCAGGAAGTGTGCGATAAAAACTACGGATTAAAGGGTAAGCAAAAAATAAAAAAACAAAAAAAAGCCAAAACTTCTTCTTCACAACTAATCTTTGTAAAAAACTATCCTTTCTTAAATTTTCTAAAACTTGCTCAGACATTTTTTATTCCTATTCTGACTGTTCTATGCTTTTTAAAAAATCTGCACGCTCAGGTTTATCTTTCAGATCCATAAGAGATTTTACATAATAAGCTGTGGCCCAAATTTCATGATCTTCAATAGTTCCTTTCCATGGAGGCATTCCACTACCCGAAACACCCGAAGCAATACGAACATAAAGCTCTTCTACACTGCTGGCAGAACGAATGTTATGCCATGTAAAATCAGGAGGAACAATTTTTACACCGTATTCCGAATCTTGAACTTTAGGTAGGTAAAGAGCAGGATCAAAAACTGTTAGCTTTTCTTTATTCACTTTTTCCCATAAAGCAGACAATTCTTTCTTTGGAATAAAAGCTCTATGACAAGTCGTGCATTGTGCCGTCACATGATAAACTTCTTTACCTTTTTCGATAGCAGTTGTTTTATGAGCTAAACCATAGGGATCTTTAGTAGGAATAATTCTCTCTCCTAAAACAGCTTCTTTTGCTTCCCATACTTTAGGAGCAAAAGTTTTTATATATTGGGTCACAGCGTGAATACGTTCCTCTGAAATATCCCAAGGAAGCATGGCCGTACCATGTAGTCCCTTCTTAATAATAGCTGAAAAATCAGCATCATGAGGAAGCTCTCCTGCGGGCACTTGGCCAAATTTATAAAGGCCTAAAGTAAAATCACGTGGGATAGGATCCATCCCCTTAGCCGCAACACCTTTTCCGTCTCCTTTGTCACCGTGACAAGAAACGCAGTATTCCATGTAAGTACTCTTACCTAAATTAAGTGTCTGTGCTGAAACTTTATTTTTTCCAGCAAATTCCTTGCCTTCTTTAAAAGCTTGTTCATGACAAGCAACAAGAGTAACTAAAAATAAAAAAAGAAAAGGTTTCATATTATGTTCCTAAAATAAAAAAAGACCAACATACATCAGCACCCAAACTAGCCCTAAAAAATGCCAAAACTTTTCTACATTTAAAAAACGAGAAGATGAAACATTAGGCTCTTGGCTTTTAAATAATAAAAAAATAAGGCTTAAAAGCCCTAACAGTCCTAAGGCTATATGCCCCATATGAATCCATGTAAATCCATATAACAAGGATCCAAAAATTCCAGAAGAGGCATAGATTCCTAATTTTTTTAAGTGTTGCCAAAGAAAATTCTGAGAAAAAATAAAACTTAATGCAAAAATCCAAGTGGCACTATAAAAAATTTTAGCTGTTTGCTCTTTTTTCTTATAAAAAGAAATGCGGGATTTCCAAAGACAAAAACTACTCAAAATAATAAATAAAGTACTTAACGTTGGTAGAAGAGGAGAGATTTTTTGCATTCCTTGAGGTGGCCAAATGAGAGAGTCCGCACGGTACCATGCATAGCCCATAAATAACGTAGCAAAAAGCATAGAAAAAGAAATAAGTCCCACTGTCATGGCCAGTGAACTTTGGATTTCATTTTTAGTTGCTACTCTCATACTTAAGCCATCTCTTCCGTTTGATACTGAAAATCTTTTCCATCTTTAATCTGAGGATTTCCTAGTTCATGCGGCCCACATTTCACTGTAGGAATTTCTTTGAAATTGTAATAAGGAGCAGGAGAAGGAATAGTCCATTCTAATGTGCCCACTTCCCAAGGATTGGGTGATGCCACAGGACCACTCTTCATAGAACGAATAAAATTAATCAAAAAGAAAATCTGAGAAAATCCCATAAAGATGGCAGAGTAAGTCACAAACATATTAAGAGGAATAAGTTTTTGTAAAAACTCATATACAAAAGGATTAAAAATACGACGATGCATTCCTGCATGACCTAAAATCATCATGCCCATGAATACTCCATTAAGACCTAAAAATGTTCCCCAAAAATGCCACTTAGCTAAACTCTCATTCATCATACGTCCAAACATTTTGGGAAACCAAAAATAAATAGCGGCAAAACCACCTAAAAGAACTGAAGCGGCCATGGTGTAATGAAAATGCCCTACTACAAAATAAGTATCATGCAGATAAATATCTGTAGAAACTGTTCCCAAATAAAGTCCTGTCAGTCCTCCTAAACCAAAAACAAAAACGACGCCAAGAGAAAAAAGCATAGGAGAATCAAAACGAATAGATCCTCTCCAAATTGTTCCTAACCAGTTTGCAAAGAAAATAGCGGAAGGAATTGAAATGGTCATGGTAAGAGTCATAAATGTTTGTGTGAGGAGCGGACTCATCTGAGTGGTAAACATATGATGACCATAAACCAGTGTGGATAAAACAGTGATTGTGGTCATAGCTAGTGCTGTAGCTTTATAACCAAAAGCAGGCTTTCTAGAAAAGAAAGACAACAAATCAGAAACAATTCCCCAAGCAGGAAGAATGAGAATATAA
>JAGOVR010000112.1 GCA_018060635.1 Bacteriovoracaceae bacterium | reverse complement strand
GCATCGGATTTTTCTTCATTAGAAGGGGCAGAGGTGTTACTTGCATTATCCGCACAATCTTGAAGCTCTTTGCTTAGTCTTTTCTTTTCATTTCGAAGCTCATTTAATTCCTCTGTATTAGCATTCAACTGTTTTTCTAGAAGAGCTAAATTTCTTTGATGAGCTTGCTTTAAATTAATATAGTCAGGATCGTTTCTGTGTAAATTCAAATCAGCAAGAGTCGCATCACGTTCACCAATAATGCGAATTTTATCTTTTTCATTTCTTTGCAGAAGGATGTTAAGACCATCTAACTGGGCCCTTAGATCACGAATAAGAATAATATCTGCTTGGTGATGAATTTCTTCAGGTTCATCAACTTCTTCTTCAGGTTCATCTTTTTTAGGCTCTTCTTTGGTAACAGCATTGGTGTTATTGGTCGTGGTAGTTTGTTTTTCTTCCTTCTTTTTGCCACAAGCAGAAAGAGTTACAGCTAGAGCTGAAATAAGGGCGTAGTTTGCCAAAAAACTCAAAAAATTATTCCCCACTGATTTTTTCATAAAAAATTCCTTTAAATTGGTTTGCGAGATGCGTTAATAAACACCATTTTCATTTTTTTGTCACGCATCATTTTAGATTTTTTTAAAGATTGTAAAAATTACACAGTAGATTTTTTCTCAATTTGAGTCAATTTAAGCAAGAATAGGTTAAGTAGATAGAAAGAAAACTATTTTTTCTTAGCAGAAGCAACAGGTTTAGTCGCATATTTTTTCTTAAATTTTTCAATACGACCTTCTGTATCCATTACTTTTTGATTTCCTGTATAGAAAGGATGGCAAGCTGAACAAATGTCCACTTTTTTAAATTGAACTGTACTTCGAGTTTTCCACTGGGCTCCACAAACGCATTCAACGTCTAGGTAATGGTATTCAGGGTGCAAATTTTGTTTCATAGCAAACTCTCTACTTATAAAAATTAGTGGAAGGGCATTTTCCTCTCAAAGAGGTGAAAATGTCAAGATCTTAAGTGAATTTAGTGGGCAATACAGGTAGAGCAACCACCCTCAGAAGCTTCATTTTGGGTAGCATCTTTAAAATCCCAGTCAGCATATTGAGTATTGATAAAATTTAAGGCCTTCTCAAATTCTGTAAAAGTTTTTTGAAAAAAAGTTTTACCTTCTTCATCCATAACGCCTACATAGAAAAGATCTTGAATAAGACCTCCAGACAGAGGTTCTCCACCAGAGCTAATGCGGCAAAAGAGACTTCCTCTTTTAAAGTGACAATAAGTCCAATTTTCTGAATTAATAAGTGTCGGGTGCATAGGGTTCCTTAAATATTATATACTTGACGGTGGAAGGCAAAGGCATTATAAAGACTATTCGGAAAAAGATAAAGAGGAGTTTTTATGGCCAAAGGAAAAGGTGCCAGAATTAAGATCCAATTAGAATGCACTACTTGTAGAAAAGAAGGCACATCAGGTGTCAGTCGTTATTCTTCTATTAAAAATAAGAAAAACACTCCTGATCGCATTGAGCGAAATAAGTATTGTCGTTTTGAGCAAAAACATACTTTGCATAAAGAAGTAAAATAATTACTTTTCGCTAGGTTCGATAAAATCGTGAACAGCAATTTTATCAAAGGCGATAGCAGGTATCTCAATCTGATAAATGTCCAGACCTCCTTCCAGCATAATGGTTGTTGAATTATCCAGAGTATTAATCATACCAAAGATAATATTTTTAGGAGCGGAACTCTTAAAATTAAAAGTGAGTCGTACCAACGGCTTTGAAAGATGATAACTCTCTAGTTGTTCAATAGACCATACAAAGCTGTCCTTGATAACAATATCTCTTAAGCCTTTAAAAAAATCCTGTATTAAATCTTTTGAAATATTTTTTTGTAACGGATTGATGAGCATCCATTCCTCATTAAGTCTTTTTAAATGGAAGGAACCATTTTCATTGGTCACCGTAAATTCAGTCAGCTCTTGTTCTAAATCAGGTTTAAACAACCATTTGATAGAGATCTCTGCAGGAGTATGCACTTTTTGCGTTTGAGTCGGTTTGTAGAGATCAAAAAAAGCGAGACTTAAAAAAAGGGAAATAGCAAAAAATAAAAGAAGAAACAAGGTCACATTGTGTTTTAAAGATGACATTTTCATTTCTAGAAGATCTCGCTATGCTAATAACAATTTATTATATTCGTTTGCAAAGAAGGTGACTATGGGAATATGGCATTTAGTAAAAGAGGGTGGCTTTATTATGTACCCCCTGCTTTTTTGTTCTTTGGTAGTATGGGCTGTTGCTATGGAGAAGGCGTGGTCACTGATTCGTTTTAAAAAAGAGCTTATACGTGTACACCAAATGGGGCTTCATTTAGCTAAAGAGGGAAAACTCTTAGAAGCAAAAGGACTCTTTGCCTCCATTCATCCTCTAATTGCCAGTGCTTATTTGGAAGTCCTTCAAACTTCTAGTTTGAGTAAAGAATTACAGGAAGAAAAAATCGCAAGACGTTTTGTAGAGACTAAAATGGGGCTTAAAAAGTTTTTATGGATCTTAGGAACGATAGGAGCTATGGCCCCTTTTATCGGTCTTTTTGGAACAGTGGTGGGAATTATTAAAGCTTTTGAATCTATGGCCCAGACAGGTAAGAGTGGATTTGCCGTAGTCGCAGGAGGTCTGTCAGAAGCCTTAGTAGCTACCGCCGCTGGAATCTTGGTCGCTATTGTGGCTGTTATTTTTTATAACTTCTTTTTAACATGGTTAAATAATTTACAAATTACTTTTGAGCATGCTGTGGCTGATTTTAGAGATTCTTTGCATAAGGAAAAATAATTATGGCAAATAAATTTAAAAATTCTGATTCGGATGAAATCATGGCCGAAATCAATGTGACTCCGCTTATTGATATTATGCTGGTTCTCTTGATTATTTTTATGGTGACATCTTCTTTGGGTCTGGATTCAGGCCTTGATATTGAACTTCCAGAGACAACTTCTAAAACACAAAAAAAAGAAGAGAAGACACTGCTTATTTCTTTGGATCGAAATGGAGCTCTTTCTATTAATGGGAAGAATATCCAGAAAGAAGGTCTTGAGAATTATTTGCAATCTATTCTAAAAGAAAACCCAAATCAATTTATAGTCTTGCAGGGAGATACTAGCTCTTCTCTAGGTAAAACAGTTGAAATTATGGATATCGCACGCAAAGCAGGAGCTAAGAAATTTGCTATTGCCGCTCAAGAGAAAAAATAATTTTTAAAGAAAGTCTTTGTAGTGTTTTCTTAAAAACTTAGAAAGTGAACCCACTTTATCTAAGGTTTTGATAGCACGAGCAGAAAGACGCAAACGAATAGTTGTTCCTGTTTCAGGATCAAAAACTCTCTTTGTATGAAGATTGACTTCATTGATAGTTTTCTTTCTATTTTTAGCATGGGAAACAGTGTTTCCAATTTGTCGTTTTTTACCTGTTAAATCACATTGACGTGCCATAAAAAATCCCCTTTAAGAATCTGCGAGTTTAGACTGTTTAGAGTTAAAAAGCAAGTAGTTATAGAAGTTCTTTTATGGCCTTGATCATCTCTTTTTCATCTAGGCCATGCTTGGCATAAAGATCATCGGCGACATAAGCTGATTGTCCAAATTCACCCTGAATTCCTAAAGACCTAAGTTTAAAATTAAATCCTGCTTCAAGAAGAGAGTGGGAAAGAATTTGACCCATTCCAGCAATTTTTTGATGATCTTCGACTGTGATAAGTTTTCCTGAATTTTTTACCGCCTGACCAATCAAGCTCACATCGGGGTGATTTACAAAAGAATTATTGATAACACAAACTTTGATCCCATCATTTGCTAACAGTTCTGCGGTCTTCAAGGCTTTTGGAACTAAAGGTCCACAAGTGACTAACGTCACATCATGATTTTTTATGTCACCAAAAACACAGGTAGCTTTTTTCCAAGCGTAAGATTCATTATAGGTTGGCAAAAAATCTTCACGGCCAATGAAAAATAAAATATTTTCTTTGCGTTTGTGAAAAGAGCTTACGGCTTCTTTCATAAAAAATTCTGCTTCGGATGAAGAAGCACAAACAATAAGAGTGGTGTTAGGAATAGAAGCTGTCGCACTTATATAAGTTGTGGCTTGGTGAGAAGCACCATCCGCCGCATCTTGAAAACCTGTGTGAGAAAAAACAGCAATGACAGGAGCCTGAGAGAGGGAGGCCATGGTGAGTGGTAATAATCCTTTAGTGACTCCAAACTGTGCAAAAGTATCCACGATAGGAATAAAACCCATTTTGGAAAGTCCTGCCGCTGTATTAATCATATTGGATTCGGCTACACCGACTTCTACAAAATTTTCTGGAAATTTTTTATGAAAATCAGCAAGTCCTGTGGAACCCTGCAGATCGGCTGACACAGAAAATACGGGAAGTTTTTGTTCTGCCGCCCAATTTAAGGCTTTAGAAATCCCCACTTGGATTTTTTCTTTTTTGGGTGCGGAACTTGGAGTAGACGCCGAGGCAGGTGGAGGAGAAATTTCTCTGGCCCACGTCACAAATTCTTCAGGTGCTTTATCTTGATAAATTTCTTGAATAAAACTTTCTAATTTCCCGTCGCCTTTTTTGAGAGGAAACCCATGGCCGCCAGACGCACTCTCACTAGTGGATTTTACACCGTAACCTTTGATC
>JAGOVR010000111.1 GCA_018060635.1 Bacteriovoracaceae bacterium | reverse complement strand
CTTTTTTTTCTGCATTTTTCTTTTTAGCTTCATTACTAAAATTCTCCCAAGCTATCTCTGTGGGTTTGGTATTTTTTTCTACTGACTCTTTCATTTCATCTAACTGAAACATATGAGTCTTGTCTTCAGATATATTTTGAGAGACATCTTGAGAAATATCCTCAGCAATAGCATCCTGAATAGTATCTAAAGAAGGAGGCTGAGTTGGATCCTCTTTGATAAATGTATGATCAGGATAATCTGTTTGTGCATGAGGAGATAAAACTTTTGTTTTTTCTGTAATATTTTCTTCTTGTAAAATCTGATCAATTTTTGTTTTTTCTTTTTGTAGTGGTTCTAAATTAAATTGAGGTAGATTAAGAGAAGGTTCATTATAATCGAAAGATTTAGGAAATTTATTCTTTTCTTCTTTAGCAGTAGGATTTGTCATGGTTCCTACGCTTTCTATTGTTACAAAAATCTCTTTCAGCTCTTGATAACTTGTAATGATTTTCCACAATCCTTGTGGATAAACCTGTGCTAATTCTGTCTTAGATAAATGGCCTTTTTGAAATAAAACTCCCACTTGATCCGCATCAAAAGGACCAACAATTTTACCATCCAAAAGTTTAATACGGTAACGTGCCATTTTATAAGAAAATTGAGGGGAAAATTCCTCCTAATACAATAATAGCACCGATCGCAATAACTATCACCTTGGATTTCAAATCAAAAACTAACACATCTTGCTGGTGAGGTTCATCCATAAAGAGAGTGATGATAAACTTAAGGTAGAATCCTAGCCCAATAATAGAGCTTACTAGTACTACAAAGGCTGGAAGTGTAAATCCATTTCTAAAATAATTTATAAAAAGAAAAAACTTAGTAGAAAAGCCTGCTGTAAGAGGAATGCCTGCCATAGAAAGAATAAAAAGTGATAGAAGAACACCTATGACATGATGACGATAAAAGCCCCCTTTAAGCAGATTAGAATCATCGGGTAAAGCTCCTTCTTTTTGAAAAATATTAATGAGTAAGACTGCACCTGTTACTGCTAAAGAATAAAAGATTAAATAAAACAATAACTGACGAGCATACATAATTTCTGAAGGAAGACATAATGTCATAAGCATATAACTTCCGTGGGCAATAGAAGAATAAGCAATAACTCGTTTAAACTGAATTTGTGAAAGGCCTAATACATTCCCATAAAAAGCTCCGACTAGCGAAAGTAAGACAATAAAACTTATAATATACTGTTGATAAGTCCCCGCTATAAAAGAAAGTAAATACTGCAAAAGCGTTATCATAACAAAACCAATAACAATTTTATTAATTAAAAAGTGTGTCAGTAAAATCCCTTTCCCCATTTGAGAATAAACATCGGGAAGCCAAGCATGAAAAGGGAAAACTCCCATTTTAAAAGCAGTGACTGCTATTAAAAAAATTAATGAAAAAGAATAAAAAATCGGACTATGAATTGTAAAATGACTAAAGCTTAAACCACCTGTTGCCGCAAAAAAGAATACAACACCTAAAAGAAAAATTACTGAAACCAGTGAACCTTGAATAAAATATTTTAAGGATACCTCTTTAGAAAAAGAAAATGTTCCCATGGAAACTAAAGCATAGGTCATGAGACTCATAAATTCTAAACTAATATAAAAAGTCGTAAACTCCACAGCTCCTAGGAGAAACAGAGAGGGTAAAAAAATAAATGCCGTCATCAAGGAATTTCTTAAAGAAGACATTTTCTCCCAACCATTAAGAAGTGTGATGATTAAAGCAAAAATAGTTACAATTTTAACAACAAGAAGCTTAATGCCTTCTATCAAAAATAATTCTGTTAATATAAATTGATCTTTTTGCAAAATTAAAAAAAGAAAAAGAATATAAGATGAAAAAATACCAGCAAAGGAACATCTATACCCGTATTTCGGAATAAAAATAAGAAGGCTAGAAATTAAAATAAGTGCCAACCAACTTAAAATAGGAAATAAAAAACTATATTGCTCCATCTCATCCTCAAATAAAAAAGAAACTCATATTATTTAAAAACCCCTCATAGATAAAAGTCAAAGCATGAGGGTAAACACCAATGAGCAAAATTAGAAATCCTAAAATAATAAAAGGTAATAATTCTATCCGTGAAAGATCTTCCAGTTTTTCATTTTCAACGTTGACCAAAGGGCCTAACATCATTTTCTGATATAAATTAAGTAGGTAAACGGGAGTTAAAATAACCCCCAAAGCGCAAAGAACTGCAATCCAAGGAGCTACTTTATATAGCCCCCAAATAATAAGAAATTCTCCTACAAATCCTGAGGTCAGAGGAACGGCCATACTTCCCATTAATATAATAAAAAAAGCTACAGAAAAAACAGGCATCTTTTTAGCAATTCCACCGAAGGCAGAAATTTCTTTGGTATGGCGACGAATATAAAGATAGTGAACAACAATAAATAATCCACCTGTAGTAATCCCGTGGCTAATCAGTTGAAAAATAGATCCAGAGAGAGCTATTTTACTGGCTGAAAAAATTCCCGCTAACATAAATCCCATATGACTTATAGAAGAATAGGCTACCACCTTTTTAACATCTGTTTGAACTAATGCCGTCAAAGCTCCATAGATAACTCCTACGGCTCCTAATGACATCATAAAATATCTAAAAAATTCTGTAGCTTCAGGATAAACAGGAATAACAAATCTTAATAATCCATAAATTCCAAGTTTAAGTAAAATTCCTGCTAAAATAATGGAGCCTGCAGTAGGAGCTTGCACGTGAGCTAAAGGGAGCCATGAATGAAAAGGAAATGCTGGAATTTTAATAAGCATGGCCAAAGAGAAAGCCAAAAATACTAAAGACTGTGCAGAAAAAATACCATCAAAAGGTAAATGCAGTGCCTGAATAGATATAGGTGTTAAATCATAGGTTCCTTTAATTTCATAGGAGAGACTACTTAAATAAATAATAGCTCCCAACATAATAAAAGAACCTGCGGCGGTATAAAGAAAAAACTTATAACTTGCAAACTTTCTCTCTGCTCCTCCAAAAACTCCAATTAAAATAAAAAGGGGAATAAGCATGGCTTCCCAAAAAATATAAAAAGAATATAAATTGAATGATAAGAGAGCCCCATTAACTGCCCATGTTAAAAAGAAAAGAGAAAAATAATAAAGTCTAAATTTATGAGATTCAAAATCCCAAGTAGTAATAATAACTAAAAACAAAAGGACACTATTAAGTAAAATAAGAACTGCACTCAATCCATCAATAGCTAGTGTATAAGTAAGTCCAAAAAATAGTTCTAATTTAAAACTATTCAACACTAATAATTCTGTTAAAGCATTTTGCTCCCATGCGTGTTGCACTAAAAGAATACAAAGGCCCACATTAATAATGGCGGCAACTAAGGAAAATATTTTAGTTTTATTAAAGTTTTGAGGAAACAAATAAATAGTCAGCGCCGCCAAAAGGGCAAAGGTAAATTGAATTAAAACTTCGCTAGCCACAAACATTTTTTTTCCTCAAAATAAAAAGAATATAAAAAATAATAACGCTACAATAAGTCCACAAAGAATCCATAACAAATTTCCTTGCAATGAATCTTCTTTGTTTTTATTAATAAAGTAAGAACTTAAACTAAAAAAGCCTGCAAATTTTTCCACAGCATTATTGATAACCTTTGCCTCTAAAACATCCATTGAAAAATGGGCCACTTTATGGAAAGGTCTAAGCAATGTAAAGGCATAGAATTCATCTAATTTACCCTTAGCAAAACTAAAACTCCAAATTTTAAAAAATTTATCTTTGAGTTTTTCTGCTACATTTTCTTTTTTAACATAAATAATAAAAGCAAAAAGCATAGAAAAAATAACAACTAATACTGATAAAAACATCATCATATGTTCTATCTGCTCTGAGTAAATAATTTCAGTGCTTACTTTCAGATTTTTTTCTAAAAAAATCTGAAACATTCGAGCATTATCATGAGATAAAAAGTGAGGTAATCCCAAATAACCAACACACAAAGTGCATAAAGCTAGAAGAGTAAGCGGGAGAAGCATAAGCCAAGAAGGATCATGAATAGGATGATCTTTATCTTCATGAAAGCGAGATTTCCCTAAGAAAACTAAGCAAAATAAACGAGTCATATAAAAAGATGTTAACCCTGCTGTCACTAAAGAAATAATATAAAGAATAATTCCTGAATCATTAAAATTTAATGTCAGCCACATAATCTCGTCTTTACTAAAAAAACCTGCAAAAAAAGGAAGGCCCGAAATAGCCAAAAGAGCTATTAAAAAAATCAAAAAAATTTTGGGCATTTTATGACGAAGTCCACCCATGTGAGTAATGTCTTGCTCATGGTGCAAACTAAAAATAATAGCTCCTGCAGAAAGAAAAAGAAGAGCCTTAAAAAAACCATGAGTAAATACATGGAACATTCCCGAAGAAAAAGCTCCTACTCCACAAGCGAGCATCATATAACCAATTTGAGAAACCGTAGAATAGGCTAACACTTTTTTAATATCTTTTTGTGTTACTGCTATAAAAGCCGCAAACAGTGCTGTCAGAGCTCCAATCCAAGCAATAACATTCATGACAATAGCAAGAGGAGCAATAATAAAAGATATTCTACAAAGTAAAAAAATTCCCGCCGTTACCATGGTAGCGGCATGAATAAGAGCCGAAACAGGAGTAGGCCCTGCCATGGCATCAGG
>JAGOVR010000110.1 GCA_018060635.1 Bacteriovoracaceae bacterium | reverse complement strand
GAATCTCCTAATAATCTGCACTCAGAGAAAATGGCGGAACTCATCGCAGAAGATGTAAAAAAACATTTAAAAGGGGTGAAAATAAAAATTTTAGGTAAAGAAGAACTTAAAAAAGAAAAAATGAACCTACTCCTTTCAGTTAATGCTGGCTCTGGTTATGAACCTCGTCTTGTTCATCTTACTTATACTCCTAGTAAAAATAGTAGAAATAGCAAACACTATGCCTTGGTAGGGAAAGGAATTACTTTCGATACGGGAGGCTACTCTCTTAAATCAGGTGAGGCCATGGTGGGTATGAAACATGACATGGCAGGTGCGGCGACTGTCTATGGTGCTTTTCGCTCAGCAATCCTTAATGGATCTCAACATAAACTTACCTGTATTTTAGCTATTACAGATAATGCTGTTAGTAGTTATGCCACCACTCCCGATTCTATTATCAAAGGACGTAATGGAAAAACTGTAGAAATTCTTAATACAGATGCTGAAGGCAGACTCATCTTAGCAGATGCTCTGGATTATGCTTGTGATCAAAAACCTGATGCCATTATTGATGCGGCAACTCTTACAGGAGCTTGCTTAGTCGCTTTAGGGACACAAGTTTGTGCTGTTTTAGGTAATAATACCAAGCTTATTAACTCTCTATTAGAATCAGCTAAAACTCAAAATGAATATATGTGGCAACTCCCTATCATCGAAGAGTATCGCAAAGAAATAAGATCCCAGATTGCAGATATTAATAATACAGGTAAAAACCGTTTTGCAGGGACAGCAAAAGGAGCAGTCTTCTTACAAGAGTTTATAAAAGATGATATTGCTTGGGCCCACTTAGATATTGCTGGTGTTGCTGATTCCCAAGGTTATTTACCTTATTGTCCTCCTCACGGAGCCTCAGGACTTATCATTCGCTCGCTTTATCATTTTATTATGCATGCTTAATATTGTTTTAGTCGCACCAGAAATTCCTGGAAATACGGGAAGTATTGGACGCACCTGTTTAGCTCTGGGTGCGTCCTTGTGTTTAATTAAACCTTACGGTTTTGATTTAAGTGAAAAAGCTGTCAGAAGAGCAGGACTAGATTATTGGAAGTATTTAAAAGTAAAAGAATTTGAAAATTTTGCAGACTTTTTAGAAAAAGAAAATCCAAGTAATAACTCTCTTTTCTTTTTTTCTAAAAAAGCAGAAAAAAATTATTTTTCTACGCATTATCCTGAAAATTGTTATCTAATTTTTGGATCTGAAACAAAAGGATTACCTGAAGACTTTTTTGTAAAATATTCTGAAAATTTCTTAAGTATCCCCATGTTTTCTGACAAAGTACGCTCACTTAATTTATCCAATGCCGTCACAGCTGTTGCCTATGAAGTCTTACGACAAAAACTGACCTTGCTTCAAAGCTAACAACTCACACAACAAAGGCGAATTAATATCTGTCATACCCTGCTGTTTAAGAAAAGAATCAGCAAGAGGAGCCCCTTTTCCTATAATTTTTAAATGAGGAAGCTCTTTTTGCATTAAATCAAAAAATTCTTTTTGATAAGTTACTACTGGGACAAAGGATTCTAACCCAATAGATTCGGTCATTTTAGCTTTTTTAAATTCTGGGAAAATTCTTCCACAAGTATTTTTAAGGTGCCGTATTTTCTTTGAAATTTCTTCTGTAGAAGAATCCTCTACTGAAAGAAAAAAAAGTGCGTTTATTTTTTGTAATGAATCTTTAAAACCTTGTGTCTCTAAAATAAAATGACCCAAGTCATGAGTCAAACTTTGAGGGATAAAAAAAGTTCCCTGCGGCATGATGGAAAGAGGAGATCGCAATTTTAAAACCAATGCATTATGTGGTTTTAAGTTTAGAAAAAAGTTATACAACTCACTGCTAAGTTCTTCTTTACCTTGATAGAGTTCAAAGAATTCGTAGGGACTTCCATGAAAACAAAGGTTTTCACATTCATACACACTATTTTTGTTTGTATAAAGTTTCCAACCATTTGAACTCTTTTCTATTTTTTTAAAACGGATTAATGTCACAGCCTCTAACAAGGTCTCTTGTGGCACTAACAACTTATAAGCCTTCTGAGAAAAAAACTTTTCTTCTGCTAGTAGAGGTGCAGGAGTTTTTCTCCCTTGAAAAGCATGAAAGGCCTGATCTTTATAAAAGACAGGAGCGGGAAAACTTTCATCCAAATGAAAATCAGGGTAAATATTTTTTAAAACGTGAGCTTCTTCCCCTCTCAGTAACTCAATTCCTTCTTCTTTTTGATTGTTTTGCAACGAGAAAATTTGGTAAGAAGAAAGATCACCATCTATTTTTAGATTTTGTATATTGCCACTACTTAACAAAATATTTTTATGAAAAAAAACTTCTGGATTCATAGCATAAGCTTTCACAGTTCCTTGAACTTGACTTGTAAGCAAACTAACCTCCTTGTGAAAAACTAACGGATAATAAGCTTAGATCCTGCTTTTAAACCACGACCTTTATCTAGTTTGGCCACATTACTACGAATGATTCTCTCCATAGGAACACCCGTTTTACGTGAAACATCCCAAAGCGTATCACCTTTTCTTACACGATAGTATTGTGCTTTTGATGAAGTTTGGCGACGTTTTTTATAACTTATATTTTTAATATAACGATAGCTCTTTCCTTTCCATTTTTTAGGAGAACGATAATGTTCTGCATAGAAAGTGTTAGAAGCACTATGATCTTTTCTAATAGGCAAATAAACCAAAGTCCCTGCTGAGAGCTTCTCTGTAGGCCCTTTATTTTGATTGATTGAAACCAGTGCTTGTGGATGAATGCGGTATCTCTTAGCTATATTAAAAAGAGTTGAGCCTTTTTTAGGCACAGTAATTTGAGTAAAAGTATTGTGAGCAGAAAAATCTTCAACTTTACAACAGTTCTCTAAAACATCTTTAGCTCCGACAGGAAGACGTAAATGATAAGCTTCAATTTCTGGAGGTGTATTCCAACGTAGAAGTTCAGGGTTTAGCCTTTGAATTTCTTCAAAATCAATTTCTGCTTTTTCTGCAAGAGCAATCAAATCTGTATTAGCTGGAACTTCCACTTCATCAAAATCTAGTGGCTCATGAAAATCAATATCTTGAAAACCAAAAGAGCTTAGATTTTTTCCTAAGATCGCAAGGGCCATAATTTTAGGAACATAATTTTTTGTTTCAGGTTTTAAGTAAGGACCTTTTTTAGTTAAAGTCCAAAAATCATCTGAACCATAACGACGAATAGCTTTACCCACTTTCCCTTCACCTGCATTATATCCAGCCGCCGCTAACTCCCATGATCCAAACATTTCATAAAGCTCTTTTAAATATTGAGATGCCGCCAGAGTTGCCTTAATCGGATCACGTCTCTCATCCATATACCAGTTCATCTTCAAACCAAATTGGCGACCAGTTCCAGGAATGAATTGCCAAGGGCCTACGGCACTAGCCCAAGATTTTGCATTAGTTGTAAATCCTGATTCTGCCATAGCTAAAAAAATGAGATCACGAGGCATTCCACGCTCTTCTAAAATATGTCCCATGACAGGAGCATAACGACCTGCTCTTTCTGTATAGCGAATAAAATACGGTTTTCCTTTATTCAGAAAGTAGTGCATCCACTTTTTAACTGCGGCATTATAAGTCACAGGAATATCAAAATAATAATTCTGTAAATTAAGCTCTTCTGCTCCACTTAAATAGTAAACTTTTTTAGGAGGAAAATTACTGGCTGTTTCTTGATTATAGGTATTAAGATTTTCAGCTTCAACACTTAATCCTCTGCGCTGGGCACGAGCCAAGTTAGCGGCATTCACAGCTTCAATTTTAGCTTTTGTAAACTCGTCTGCTTTTTCTGTTTGACGCTTGAGAGCTTGCTCCATAGATCCTGTAGGTCTTGCGCTAATTAAAATAGGATTTTCACTGGAATTGGTATTTTGGTTATTTGCAGGAGAAGAAAAAAATTCTTGCTGAGGAACAGAGCTTACTTCTGCCACCGTTTCGACAGCCTTAACAGGACCAACTTGCTCCCCTTTTTCTGGCTGTATTTCATCAGAACTTTTAATAATTTCTGCAATAGATTGAGGCTTTGTTTGTCCATGGGTCTGAAGGTTAGGTTGATCCATAGAGGAACAGCCTACTAGCGTTAAGATGAACAAGAACCCATTTTGTTTCAAGACGTTAGGTATGTTTATATTCATTTTATTTAGCCTATTTTCTCATTATCAGAGAATTTAAAAAAAACTACAAATCAAGATTAAATTATGTCTATTTCTCGCTCTTTGTCAAAAGACAATTGTGTTATCATTATAGCCCATGGATCATCCTCTTATTTTTTTTGCGATTTCACTCTCCATCACTTTTTTTGTGTCGGCCCTTGTTTTTTGTCTTTGTGGTCCTCAGTTTTATTAAATCTCAAAGGGGTCATAGGAATTTTTCTTTTTAAAAAGTATTTTAAGAAAAAGAGCCCTGCCATGAGCATAATAAAACACAGGATTTGCCCCATGGTGATGTATTCTGAAAAAAAATAGCCTACTTGTTCATCTGCTTCACGAAAGAACTCTACGATAAAACGAAAAATCGCATAGCCTAGAATGAAAAAAGAAAAAATGAGACCTCGATAAGAAACTTTTTTACGCAAGAAAAAAAGCAGTAAAAACAAAATAAGCCCTTCTAATAAGCCTTCATACAGCTGTGAAGGATGGCGCGGCAAAGGACCACCCTCTGGAAAAACCATACCCCACGGAACAGTGGTTACTCTTCCGTATAATTCCCCATTAATAAAATTT